>JAPLUH010000060.1 GCA_026397675.1 Verrucomicrobiota bacterium | reverse complement strand
ACGGTGTTCCATGTCTGCAGACGTGGCGCTTTCGGAGAAATCGCCTTACCTCGGAGCTGCTTGCGAGAGAGAGGGGGCTCTTAAGACAAAAAAACTGAGAGGAAAATAAAAAAGACCGGCGGTTTAGGCCGGTCTTTTTTTTCTGGAAAGCTGGAGCGAGTGAAGGGATTCGAACCCTCGACATTCACCTTGGCAAGGTGACGCTCTACCAGACTGAGCTACACTCGCGTTGACGGGATGAAATTGCCTCAGATTCGGGGGACTTGGCAAGAGGTGTTTTCGGATTCCGCTTTTTAAGCGCGGAATCCTACGGAGTGAGTACCCGGTAAATGCGGGTCGCGTTGGTGGTTGTTAGATCTCGGAAGTCTTGAACCCTCGACGGGTTTACATCCGATGGAAATTCCATTAAATCGCGCCAGTTTTGCGCGGAATCGGTGCTCAACGCCTCATGAAATTGGAGGCGGTAGGAGCGGGCTCCATGTCTTGAGAAACGCAAGATAGGGTTTCCATCGAAGGGGGAGGGCAAGGCCTTCAGGCTGGGGTGATCTGAGGCATCGCTAGGCAGGGTTCCTGCCAGAAATTCCTCACGATTACTGGCTCCATCGCCGTCGGGGTCCGCATCACCGCGCAGTTGGAGAGATCCAAAGAAGTTGAGTTCCCAGAGGTCCGCCAGACCATCGCCATCGGAGTCTGTGCCGGGTCCGACGTCAGAGGCCTGGTCGGGTTGGCCGGGCGATCCGTCGGCTTGGGCACTGGCCACCCAAGCCGATGGGGTGTCGATCTGGAATGCCTGAAGGGCTTCGGATCGCAGTACCATGCTGTAGCCATCGCCATCGGCCGGCTTCACCCACTGGTCGTTCAGTTCGAAATCGAACACGGGGTTGCCTTGCGGATCCACCAGCTTCAATCGCCCTCCGCCGTCAGACAATTGCCCGGAATACTTCCCCAGATGTTCGGCCATGGGTCCGTAGCGGGAGCGGAAGGTGGAATTGTCCGAGGCCAGCACCACACGCGCATTCGGCGCGAGGATCCGTGTGCCGTTGGTCGCGTTGAAGGTGAAGGAAACATCGCCCTCAATTCGAAACCCCGTCAGGTCGAGCGGTGCGCCGGAGGTGTTTTTGAGTTCGATGAATTCACTCTGGTCAGGATCGAAGGACCGGTTGCCCCGTTGGTCTGATGGGTGGAAGTGGATCTCACTGAGGGTCAGGGGCGGAGCGGACAACAGGAAGGTGCGAGCGACCGGTCCAGACCAGGGCGTGCTGATCGGGGGGCCACTGCTCTGACGGCGGAGCGTGTCCAGAGTGCGAGCCCTCAGGCGGACCGGGCCAGTGATCGTGATCGGCCCTATGTACAAGAGGGCGCTGGCCGAACGGTTAGAGGTTCCGACCGCTCGGGGGTCGGTGCCATCGAGGGTGTACCAAATGGCCGCACTGGTGCTGGCGTTGGGACCCAAGGACAAGGTGAACGTGGTGCCCAACGGGACGATGCCTGAATCCAGCGAGGACACGGGCGGTTGCGCGAGTTGCCGATCCACAAAGTCGAGGCGGTTGGACACCCAGCGTTTCATGGAGTCGAGTTCGGCCTGATAGCTGCCGCCGCGGCGTGGGATCTTCCAGCGCTGATAGTCGCGGCGCTCCGCTAGGCGAATTTGATTGGCCAGGCGGTCCATGAGCATTCCCGTGTATCGCACCGACAGTTGTTGGGTCCGCAGTTGTTGGAACCGATCCACCCATCGCTGCCACGCCTCGGTGTCTTGGAAGAGTTGCCCATACCAGCCAGCGAAGACGGGGCCGCAAGTCCAGCTTCGCGGGTTGGAGTCTCGTCCGTCGGTCGATCCCAGGGCCCGGTCGAAATCCCAGTGGGGCCCAAAGATGAGCTTCTGGTTCCGGGGTTTGTGGAAGTAGGCGCTCAAGACCATCGTGTCGACATTGCCTGAGAGCATTTCCAGGATGTGGTAGTCGATGGCCCGCCCCATCTCGATGTAGTTCTCGTAGCTGTTGGTGGGGTTGCGTCGATTAGCCACCTGAAATCCACGGCTCATGCCGTTGACGTAGTCGGTCAGGTACTTTTTTTGGGCGGCCCGTTGCGCCAGTTTCAGATCCTTTTCCTTGGGGTTGATCATGGCCACACTCATGCCACCCATGGTCACCCCGGTGTCACCCGGATCGGTTCGGTCGATCTTCATGACGTAGGGGCCGGTGATGTCCGGAAGCGTATTGTCTTCGGGTTGCAGTTTGGGGCCTGGGATGCGTTTGCCCCCCACGCCAATTTTCTCAGTCAGCACATAAAGTCCCTCGTACTGATTGGTGGTGAGAGGCCCCAGCTTGTTGATGAACACTTCCACGAACCGAGTCCGAGGTGAGTACTCGCCGATGTCGCGCGCCAGTTGGTGCATGAACGGGTTGTGGATGCAGACCGGCTCGAAATCGTTCGGGGCATACAGCACCCATTCCGATTCGGAGGGCATGCCCAGCACCGGCAATTCGAGATCCTGATTGTAGTCATCGGTCCATTGCACCGCGTACTGCTTCTTGGCCAATCCGGCACTGCTCGAGCCCCGGATCTTAATGCCGCCCCGCGCGGTGAAGTCGGGTTTTCCGGTGACGCGCGCCACCCCGTTCTTCGGCTCGAACAACGACAAGGCCAGCACCGTGTTGATGCTTTCATTGGGCAATTTTCCGAAGGTGGTGATGACTAGCAGCGGCAGATCCGAGCGGAATTGCTGAATGTTGGGGTTGGAGACGTTCTGGAGCAAATCTCCCCAGGCGTTGGTTCCCTGGACCGGCCCGGCCGACGATACAAATAGAGGCGTGTAGTATTCGGTGTGGACGGGGCCTGGCAGGTGATTGGTCCGGAAGGCACGGGCCCGCAGCATGAGCGCGTTGTTCGTCACCAGCACCACGGGTTGGGTGTAGGTAAACCCGTTGGTGAGCGTGGGGATGCGGCCATCCAGCGAGTAGCGGATCAGCGCATCAGGAGCGGTTTGCGCCAGGGACAGTCGGAGGGTCAGGTTCAATTTGGGATCCGGAATGAGCCCGCCATTTTGAGAAAACAGAACCGCCGGAGCAAAGCCGACTCCAGAGATGGAATTGGGAGCACCGGGTGTCGGTGTCGCCAGGAATCCGCTTTGCGAGGTGTCACCGTTGGCGCGTCCATAGGCGACGTTGGCCGGAGTGGCTGGATATTTGGAGGCGAAGGCATCCACCGTGACACCGTCGGGTGCGCTCAGAGCGAGATACTCGCCCTCGCTCTTGAGTTTAAAATCGGTATGGAGGCGGTTGGTGACGCTGGCTCGGTCTTTGCCGGAGGCGAACACCACCAGTAACCCCCGGGCCGGAAGAGTGATGTCGGGGAAGGTCCAGGGGCGGGGGTTCGTGGGGTCATCGGTCAGATGCCAGCCGGCCAGAGGGATGTCTTGGTCGGTGATGTTCTGGAGTTCAATCCAGTCTTCGTAATCGCCCTCTTCGTCTCGAAGGGTCTTTTGGTTGTCTGGGACCACCTCCGACAGAATGACTCCCCCGGGTCGAGGCGGCGGCAGTAGTTGATACTCGATGGGCTTGGTTCCGGCGAAACGGTTGGGGATGTCCGCCAAATCCCGGATATCGGCGTCACTGGCCCAGGTGAGCGACGCGGTGCCGAGGGGGAGCTCTGGGAGCGTGAACACGTAAACATCGGCGCTCACCGATCTCATGGCGGTCGCCGCAAGGCCATTGACTCGAAGGTCTCCAGCATCGACTCCCTGAACCGCTTCGCTGAAATGCACCTCGACTTGGGAAAGGCTGAAGACAAAGCCGGGTTCAGGGAAGATCGCCTCGAGCGTCGGTGGAACTACTTCGGCGTCGGCCAGACCCCGAGTTGTCGGCAGGCAGAGCAGGGGAAGACCCAGTAAAAGCAGAAATCGGCGGAAGGAACTCATCGGGAATACCCTCAGGCTACCGGCTCCCCTTGCGGTGGCGAACCCAGAGATGGCTTTTTGAGCGGTTTCTCGGAGCGGAGCGCGTCGATTTTACACCTCTGGCATTTGTTCCGGTTTGAAGTTCGAGGTAGTGTCATCTCGATGATGGGTTCTGTTCGCTCTGCAATTAGGGTCGCTTGGGTTGGCGGTTGGCTGCTCGGTGCCCCGGGTGGTGCCCCATTAATGGTGGCCGCGCCTGCGCTCCAAGAAGCACCGACGCCGGCATTGGGCTTGGAATGGGGCGTGGGTCGATGGGTTCCTGATCTGGATATTCGCCCGGAATCTGGGTCGCGGTCGTCGCTCTCCAAGCTCACCCGAGATGCGCGTGCGGTGGTGATCGCCGTGACGAGCAGCAGTTGTCCGGTCTCCGGGCGCTATGGTCCGACTCTGGTTGCTCTCGAGAAGGAGTATGCCAGCCGGGGGGTGCGGTTCATTTGGATTAATCCGGTGCCAACCGATTCCAAGGCCTCCGTGCGGCAATGGATCCGGGACCAGGGAGTCCAAGGTCCTTACGTTCGCGACGAGCGGGGAGACATCGCGAAAGCACTGGGCATCCGATCGACCGCGGAGGTCTTCGTCTTGGATGCCGCTCGTACGGTTCTATTCCGAGGGGCTGTGGATGATCAGTATGGCTTGGGTTATTCCAAGGCGGCGCCGAACCAACGGTATCTGGTGTCTGCACTCAAGTCGGTTCTCGCTGGCAACGGAGTCGAAACGGCCTGCACCAGCGTTCCGGGTTGCGCTCTTGAATCGGCTGCGCCCGTGGCTGTTTCTGAGCCGGTGACTTACCACAACCGGATTTCCCGGATCCTGCAGCAGTCCTGCGTGCCGTGTCACCGAGAGGGGGGTATCGCTCCGTTCGCGTTGACCACTCCCGCCGAGGTGGCTGCGCATGCCGGCATGGTTCGCAAGCAAGTGACTCAAGGGGTCATGCCTCCGTGGTTTGCGGCGTCGCCGACTCACGGTCCCAGCCTCTGGCTAAACGACCGCAGCCTCCCGGCCGCCGACAAGGCGGATTTGTTGGCGTGGATGGAGCGTGGTCGGCCTGAAGGGAAAGCCTCCCACGCTCCCAAACCGCAAACCTATCCCTCCGAATGGCAGTTGGGTGAGCCCGATGCCATCATTCGGCTTCCAGAACCGGTAGACGTGGCCGCGTCGGGTGTCATGTCGTACATCAACATCGAGGTGCCCACGGGATTTGACAGCGATCGATGGGTTCAGGGGTGGGAAATTCGCCCCACGGCACGGGATGTCGTTCACCATGTCTTGGTTTATGTGTTGCCGCCGGGGAACGACGGGAAACCCCAGAAGAACCGCCGTATCGACGGTACGAGCAGCTACCTCGCCGCCTATGCGCCGGGTTATCAGGCTGTTTCGTATCCGGAGGGGTGGGCCAAATTTATCCCGGCCGGTTCCACGCTGCACTTCCAACTGCATTATACTCCCAAGGGCAAGGCCACCCGCGACCAGAGCGCTCTGGGACTGAAGTTCTCCAAGACGCCACCTAAGCATGAGGTGCGTGTCAGCGCCATCGCTGGCGCCATCGACATTCCGCCCGGCGACCCCGACTTCATGGTCGAGGGGAAACTACCGGTGCCGCAGTCCGCGCGATTGATGTCCTTCATGCCGCACATGCATGTCCGCGGGAAGGCTTACCGGTATGAACTCGAACTGCCTGGGAGCGCGCCTAAGACCCTTCTGGATGTTCCGCGTTATGATTTCAACTGGCAGTTGCTCTACCGCTTGTCCGAGCACATCGACTTGCCGGCCGGCAGTGTCCTCAAGGGCATCGCTCGCTACGACAACAGCGCCGGCAATCCGGCCAATCCCGATCCGACCCGCCGAGTGCAGTGGGGTGAGCAGACCGATGAGGAGATGATGCTCGGTTACATCGAATACTACCTGCCCGAGGTGGCTCCCGGAACGCCGGTGGATCCGCGTCCTCCAGCGGGGCGTCGCGGAGGATCCAAGGCCTTTGATGCGCTGGATCGAAACCACGATGGCCGGATCACCCTCGACGAATCACCGTCACCGGACCAGTTCAAGGCGGCCGATGCGAATGGGAATGGCGAGGTGAGTCGCGAGGAATTGAAGGCGTTTCTGCAGAAGGTGAACCCTCGCCGTGCTGCTGGCTCCAAACCGTCATCGGAAGCACCGTGAGAATGGGCTGACGAGCCGGATAGATCTTTTGACGATCCTAGCGTTGCGAGTGGGGACTTGCTCGATCGCTGGCTCTGCGGTTGTTCCCTGACGGAATTCAGGAAACACTCTTGGCGTTGTTCCCCATGACTGAATCGATGCTACCGCGCCAGGCCTCTGGGCTCCATGGAAGTGGGAGAGCCTGCTTGAGGACGGGGCTGATTCCCATTCTTCGACAAATCTCTCGATTGGCTGTGGCTCTCGCGATGCTGGCAATGATCGAGGCAGCAGAGCCGGCCGCTTCGGGGTCTCTCTTTACTCGAGCCCAGACGCATTGGGCCTTCCAACCCTTGTCGGCATCGGTGCCAGGTCGAGGGTCGGATCTGGCGTCTCCTGGATCCGAGGTGGGCCCCTTGGACCGGTTTGTTGCACAGCGCTTGCGAGCTCATGGATTGTCCCCAAGCCCGCAGGCCGATGCGGCGACCCGTCTGCGTCGGATGGCATTGGTGCTCACCGGATTGCCCCCGACTCCGGAAGATCTCCAAGCCTTTATCGCCGACCACCGACCCGAGGCCACGGAGATTTGGTTGGAGCGGTTGCTGGCCTCCCCGGCCTATGGAGAGCGCTGGGCTCAACACTGGCTGGATGCGGTGGGGTATGCCGATTCCAACGG
>JAPLUH010000334.1 GCA_026397675.1 Verrucomicrobiota bacterium | reverse complement strand
TGGTTCCGACCTTACTCCGGTGGGGCGTCAAATGCTCCGCCTGCCGATGCACCCGCGCTTCGCTCGCTTGCTCGTTGAGGCCTCGCGCCGCGGTTGTGTGCCAGCGGCCTGCCTTTGCGCTGCATTGGTCAGCGGTCGCGATTTGCTCATGCGGGTCAATCGGGAGGCCCCTTCTTCGGCCGATGCCCGGGAGTTGTTCGAGGGCAGCACCCAGAGCGACTTCCACACATTGCTCCGGGCCCATCAGTATGCGCGCAACGCACACTTCTCGCTGGAGGCCTGTCGCCGACATGGCATTCACGCCCAGACGGCCCGGCAGGTGGAGGACACGTTTCAGCAACTGGTGCGCATTGCCGAGCGCGAGAAGATGATGACTCGCGATTCCGGGGCGGCCCCAACTGAGGCAGGGGATGAGGGGTTGCTCAAGTCCCTCTGTGCCGGATTCGTAGATCAGGTGTGCGTTCGGAAGGACTCCGGATCGCTGGATTGTCTCCTGACCGAAGGGCGCGCCGGCAGCCTGATGCGCGAGTCGGTGGTGCAGCAGGCGGAGTTGATGGTTGTGGGCAGCATTCGTGAGGTGTCCGGTCGCAGCGGGGGTGTTCTCACCCTCCTAGGACTGGCCACGGCCGTGAAGACGGAGTGGTTGCGCGAGCTCTTTCCGCAGCACTTCCACACCTCGGTAGATCATGTGTTTGACCGGCTTCACAAGCGGGTTTCGCCGGTGCGGCGCATTTGCTTCCTAGACCTCGTGGTGGCTACGGAGCACCAACGGGAGTCCGATCCGGAGCAGTCTGGACGCTGTCTGGCGGAGGCCTTTGCCCGCGGTGGGTTTGATCTCCCTCAGTTGGATCATGAACTCAAGCAGTTCATAGCCCGGGTGAATCTGATGGCTCGGGCCTTGCCGCATCTCGAATTCCCGGCCTTCGATGGCGCTGCGCTCGAGGCCGCGCTGGATCGTGCCTTTCGGGGGCTGACCTTGGTGAAGCAGGCTCAGTCGGCTCCGCTCAAGGAGGCATTCCGAGCCCATCTGGCCCCCGAACAAATCGCCTGGCTCGACGAACTATTGCCAGTGTATCTGCCTTGGATCGAGGGACGTCGCCTCAAGCTCACCTACGTGGAGCCGGATCCCGAAGCCGACGCGGACGAGATCCTTGGTCCGGAAGCCCAGGTCAAGTTAACCGAATGCTTCCAACTCAAGGCGCACCCAACGGTCGGTGAAGAGGCCATTCCGGTCCGGTTGGCGTTGCAAGCTCCGGATGGAAAACGACTGGAAGTAGTTTCAGATTTTCCGCGTTGGCGGGAAGTATCCTACCCCAAGCTGCGTACCCAAATCCGGACCAAATACCCCGGCTTTGTCTGGCCCTGAGCCGGAACGATTCAATTGGATCGGTTGTGCTGGCTGCGCCTTCTTCCGCAAGAGCGTCGTTGTTCGCTCGATTCGGGTCTCAACCATGGGCCTTCCATCGGCCCGCGCCTCACTCTCGCCTCGTCTTGCGAAAGAATCCGCGACGCCATCCCTTTCCTCCCAACTGAATCGTTCCGGCCGAGACCCTGTTGGGGCCTTCAGGATGAGGCGGCCCGTCAGACCGTGGCGCGGCGGTGAACCTTGTGGATGGCCGCCTGATCGGTGGGCTTGATAATGATTTCATCGATGTTCACGTGCGGAGGTCGTGAGGCCATCCAAACGAGTGTTTCGGCGATGTCTTGAGCCACGAGCGGTTCCACCCCTCGGTACACCTGCGCGGCCCGTGCGGCATCTCCGCGGAAGCGGACGTCGGAGAATTCCGTCAGAGCCATGCCCGGATCGAGGGAGCCCACGCGGATGCCTGTGCCGTTGAGTTCGAGACGCAGCGCCTGCGTGATGCTGCGCTCAGCGGCCTTGACCCCACAGTAGATGGATCCGCCCTCGTAGGCTTGGTGAGCGGCGATGGAACCGATGTTGAGGATGCTGGCCCCCTGATGGTGTGGGATCATCGGCAGCACCGCTCGCGTGACTCGCGCCAGTCCCAAAAAATTGGACTGAACCATGGCTTCCCAATCCTCGTCCTTACCGGCCGCGACCGTGTCCAGGCCGTAAGCCCCGCCCGCGTTATTGATGAGCACATCCACCTGCGCTGTGAGGGTCTGTACCCATTGGGTGAATAGGGTTACCGAGCCCGTGGAGGCCACATCGAGTTCGTGGAACTCAGCAAAAGCTCCGAACGAGCGGCACGTCGAGGCTACTTGGGCCAGGCGGTCTTGACGGCGAGCGCCCAGGATTAGTCGGCAGCCCGCTCGGGCAAACGCTTCAGCGGCCGCTGCCCCAAATCCGCTCGAAGCACCGGTGATTAATACCCATCGGTCGGTCAACTGCATCTCCGACCGTAGGCGGTGGGACTGCAAGGCGCCAACTCTTCGATCCTTCTGAATGTCATCGGATCACTGTTGGTTTTCGCACGGGGGTCTGGGGGCAGGGATTGCGGATCATGGATTGAGACTTGGGGTAAGGGTCCCAAGGTTGTTTTGGGTGGGGAATAGCACCCAGAGTTTTTGGGACGAATGGAGGCAGTGGACGGGGTGACCGCACGCGGAGAGAGAGTTTGTTTCTGTCAGGCTTCCGACTGGAGAACGGAACGATCCGGTGCGGCGCTGGGCTAATTATCGGTGAGGGTTAATAAAAAAGACCTTTTCAGCCCTCGAGAGGCTTTGTTTTTAGTGTAAACTCTTCTCGTGCGGGAATTTTCGCAGGACTCCGAGTCGTCAACCGACGACAGGATCCGAGAGTTGTTCCGGCGGACAGTCCATTGGCCCTGAGTATTGGCATAAACCTTGCAGATTCATTTTGGAGGATTTGGTCGGCGTGGCTTCATAATGATGCGAACGGCCAACCTCCGAACGAAACACTCCGCGTGACTGTTGCCATCCATTTGAGGTTTGGGGAGCAGGCTTGGACTTCCCAGTCCCAGTCTCAGTCCCAGTCTCAGTCCCAATCCGAATTTGGATCCGAGTCCACACTGGATCCGGAAGCCGTCTCCGATACGGAGATTATTCGCAGGGTGCTGGCGGGCGAAACTGAGAGTTTTGGAGTACTCGTTCGCCGTCACCAATCCCGGTTGTTTGCTCTGGCTCGTCGCTATTTGCGTCGGGAAGAAGACGTTGCTGATTTGGTTCAAGATGTCTTGGTAAAGGCGTTCTCCCGATTGAATTCTTGGCGGGGGGAGGCCCCGTTCGAGCATTGGCTGATGCGCATGGCCACACGCGCCTGCCTGGATGCATTGCGCAGTCAACGGCGTCAGCGCGAAGAGAGTCTCTGCGACCTTTCAGCCGAGGAAAACGAGTGGCTCGACCGTCACGCTGCCAGTCCGGATCGCAGTGATCATCACGCGGAGGCAGCTCGATCCTTGGTGCGAAAGATCTTTGAGCAACTGAGTCCAGCGCATCGGTTGGTGCTCACCCTCCTCGAATTGGAAGACCGATCCGTGAAGGAGATTTCCTTGATCACAGGATGGTCGCAGACCTTGGTTAAGGTGCGGGCTTTTCGGGCTCGTGCCGAAATGAAGCGAGTTTTATCTCGGCTGCAGACGGACACCTTTCTTTAGAGGTGCGGTCCTGAGTTTCCGTTAATGATGCCGAGGAGCCTCGCGGACGGAGAGCGGTAATAGGAGGCTTTAGGTCGAGGGAATGGCTTTCGAGGTATTCTTCACCCAATGTCGATGGGCGACGGGCAATTTGGACCGGTTTCCTCAGTTGGCCGATTCCAGAAGTCCTTTTAGGGTAACAAAGTTCCACCGTTCAGCGTCTGCCACAGAGTTACCGTCGATGAATCGCAATATCCTCTATCAAACGCTGATTCGTGCGGCCCGCACCGAGAAGGTTGAGCAGGCGGTGCCACCCGGTTTCGAGGCCCGTGTTCTGTCGGCGATCCATCGGGTTGAGCCTAATGAATCCTTGCGGCGGTGGGCTTCGGTTTTTTGGAAAGCGGCCTTCTCAACGACTGGTTTTGCGGCGGCAGTTTGCCTGGTGGCGATGATTCTTTTCTTTGAAGAGGAACGACCCCGCGCGGTGCGAGAGTTGGGTTCCGTGGCTGAAGCAATTAATGGGGCCGGTGACGAAATCGCTTCGGTCCTCATTGAGGATCTCGAAGAGGGAGAATCTTGGTGAACACCACGCGGATTGTTCTCGCAGCCTTGGTAATTTTTGCCGCTGGGGTCCTCACGGGCGGGGTGAGCACGGGTTTAGTTGGTCGGATGCTCCGCGAACAGCCCCGCCGAGAGTCAATTCCCAGCCCGGTTGTAAACCGTTCGCTGATACCGAACCCATTGATGCCTCAAGTCACAGGAGGTTCCAATCGGTCTGCAGGGGCGATCCTTAAGCCCCCAGGAAACGCCCAACTGGAAGCGATGGCTCGTTGGACTCGGGAGTTGGATTTGGAGCGCACACAACAGGAGCAAATCGGGGGCATTTTGAAGAGTGCGCAGGCTCGCCTTCGAGACTTGTGGGCTCCGATGGCTCCGCGCGCCCGAGGTGAAATCGAAGCCGCCCGGAGTGAGATCGAGGGGCTTTTGAGCCCGGATCAGCGGCAGCGTTGGAACGAGGCCCGCCGTCGTCGAGGTGCCGCCAAGCCTGTGGACCCGGTGATTGAAAGCCCTCATCCCGAGAGCCCTCGTCCGTAGGGCTTGCCTAGGATTTTTTCGACCCACACCGCTCACCAGATTCAAGGGTTGCCCAGGTCTCGGGGCATCGTAGTGCCCAAAGTCTCCGCTCTGATGAGCGCTTTGATGACCTTGCAGGATCGGTCGATGGAATTTAGCTTTAATCATTCATGGATTCGTCTGAGTCGTCGTCTTCGGGGGCTGAAGCTGGAGCAGTTCCTCCGGTCGCCAACACGGTTCCCGTGCAGGTTCCGCCGGTCCTTCCAACGCCACCGGTTCAAACGTCTTGCCGTCCGCAGTCGGCAGTTCCTCGTAATGGGCGACCCGAACGATCCGGAGGTGGTGCCTGGAAGTGGGTGGCCTTGGGTGTTTCGGCGATGCTGGTGATTGCGCTGCTGGTCCTCGGACTGACTGTGGTGGGCAAGTCGAACAGCAATTGGACTCATCATCCATCGACTCAGTCACCGGGTGCGGCTGAATTGCACGAGGTGTTGGTGCGCGACTCCCCCTTTGAAGACAAGGTGGTGGTGATCAGCCTGGAAGGGGTCATTAGCGGCGAGATCCTTTCGGACATCGGTTCATCAATGGTGGAGTTGGTGAGTGACCAGTTGGAGCGGGCGGCCGTCGAAGGGGTGTCCGCTGTTATCCTGAAGGTGGATTCACCGGGTGGCGAAGTGTTGGCCAGCGATGAGATCTACTTGCTGCTCGAGAAGTTTCAGAAAGAACACGACATCCCCGTCGTCGCCTCCATGGGCTCGCTGGCAGCCTCCGGTGGTTATTATGTCAGCGCCCCCTGCCGTTGGATTGTGGCCAATGAGTTGACCATGACCGGCAGCATCGGCGTCATCTTCCACAGCTACAATTACCGAGGCCTGATGGACAAGGTGGGTGTGCGGCCGGACATCACCAAGAGCGGTAAGCTCAAGGACATGATGAGCGGAGAAAAACTTCCCGAAGAGGTCCTGCCCGAGGAACGCGCCATCCTTCAGGGAATGATCGATGAGAGCTTCGCGAAGTTTAAAGACATCATCCGCACCGGTCGCAACCACTCGGCGGCGTTGAACTTGAAGGACGGGGTCACCGAGGGTCGCAAACTAGCCCCCAATTGGACCGAGTTCGCCGATGGTCGGATCTTGTCGGGTCAGCAGGCTCTGAATCTGGGCTTGGTGGATGAGTTGGGAAATTTTGAAGTGGCCCTGGATCGTGTCTTGCAGTTGGCCCGTCTGGATGGTGCCAAACTCGTCACCTACCAACCCCACTTCCGCTTCCCGGGTTTCCTCTCGCTGCTGGGTCAGGCCCGCTCTGGATCGGTCAAGGTAGACCTGGGGCTGCCCCTTCAGTCGCGGTTGCCAGAGGGCCGGTTGTACTTCATGTCCCCGCTACACATGCATTGAGTGCCTGCCTCAAGGGAAGGCAATGGCCAAGGCTCGACAGCGAGGTGGGCTGATTTCACGATGAGTCCACCTTCCTATGGCTCAACGTTCGCTTCTCATCGGCATCGAT
>JAPLUH010000144.1 GCA_026397675.1 Verrucomicrobiota bacterium | reverse complement strand
CGGGATCGAAGAACGAATAAGGTTCAAAGGTCAGTGCATTAATCGACGAGGACTCGTGAATAACCAACGACTCGATGGTCTTGGTTCCGGCCAGCCCCAGCGGATCTTCCGCAGTGAAGCCATTGGTGCCCGGATAGGTCTTGAGTCCGTCCACCAGAGACAATTGAGGGGACTGAACCGAATTGAAGCTGCCGCGCCCATACACCGACCACTTCACCGTGATGGCCTCCCCTGCGGCGACGTTGGTCCGCGAAACGGAAGCTCGCACCGAGAATCGGCCAATCGCCCCGGAGAACCCCGCCGGACGCCCTTCAACTGGCAGTGGCTTGACTCGGATTTGTCGCGCCGGCGCTTCGGCTGAACCTCTCTCCAGTTCCGCACCGCCGCCAAAAAAATCATCCAGCAAACTGCGCGGGCGGCGTCCGCGGTTGACCTCTAGTACATACTCCTGCGTGGCCGGCCCGAGTGACAACAGCCCTTCCTTGGTGGGCGTGGCTGTTTGTCGATAACTCAGAACGATGTAGGCCTGACCGTCCCGGACCGTTTGCGTGTTGGACGGCGGAACCTCCTGACCGGTCACAAATCCGTCGAAACTCATCTTCGGCGGGGCGATCTGGTTGAGGTTCACCGACGAATAGAGTTGCAAGTCGTAAGTCAGCGTTTCGCCCACGTAGCACTCGTCGCGTGGAGTCACGAGCTTCAGCGAAACTCGCTCACCCTTGGCCTCCTTGGGGGTAATCCGGCAACTCACTGCCGGTGTTCGAAAGGCTCCACCTCGGGTGGTCACCGCGAGCGACGGCATGGTCAACTCGCCTTGCCCACGAGTTTGCAATTGAAACTGGAAAATCACCTGGAACGACGAAACCCCATTAATGATCTGGGTCATTTGACGCGGCCCCAGATATTGAATCGACTGAACCAACGGAAGACTGGGTAACTGAGGCACCTCAGTGGGTTGTTCGCCCTCGAGCGTGACATTGAATCGGACGGTCTCTCCAGACTCCACGATGCCTCGATCAAATGAAGCCGTCACCGAGGCGGCCGCCACTCGCAGGACGATGAGCAGACCCACCCCAAGGCATCGGATCCAAAAACTCAATTTCACCATGCCTTCCTCCTGGCCGACTTGCCGTTGCCTTCACCCATCTCGCCAGATCCTCGCCGCTTAAAAATGAGGGCTTTCTCAGATCCTTTCTGACCATCTAGGACCTTCTCGGCCTCTCGGATTGTCATCAATTCCCCCTGTCGAGCATCCTTGTCGGGTTCCCCGGCTTCGGCCCCTTCGCCCCCTTCTCCACGACGATCCCCCGAAGCCTTTCCCGGTTTAGCCCCGGCGGCCGAAGGCTTGCCCTGAGAACCCTCTCCGGGTTTCTTTCCAGCCTGCTCGCCCTGTTTTCCCTGGGATTGAGCACCCTCCTGCGGATCGGACTTCTGCCCTTGTCCGGCTCCTGGGTCCTGATTCTTATCCTGCGACGGTGGCTGTTGTTTCGAAGGGTCTCCCGGAGGGGAGTTGGGGTCCTTTTTGGAATCCTTGCCCTTCTTCTGCCCGTCCTTTTGTCCCGACTGAGAATCTTGGGAATCCGAGGAGGATCCGTCCTTGGAATCCTGCTTCTGATCTTGTTTGTCCTGTTTGTCCTGCTTGTCCTGCTTGTCCTGCTTGGAGTCCTTGTTGGGATCGTTCTTCTTGCCCCCTTCCTGCTGGGGCGGCGGCTGAGGCATGGTCTCGATGGCGCGCTGGACGGCCTTATAATTGGCCTGTGCCGATGGGTCCCCGGGGTTGAGCTTGAGGGCGGCCGTGTAGCTCGAGAGCGCCTGCTGCCATTGTTCGCGCTTCTTATCCGGATCTTGCTCAGCCTCACCCGCGCGGTAGCGGGCATTTCCCAAATTGTACCAGCCTTGTTGTTGCAACTCGAGGTCAGGCGAACGAAGTACCTGCTCAAATAGCCCTGCTGCCCCAGCAAAATCATCCATGCGATAGGCGGCCGCGCCTGCATTGAAGCGAAGGCGGAAATCATCAGGCTTTTCCTGCGCAAGACGTTCGTACTCCTGCCGGGAAGTGGCAAAATCACCCTTGCGGTAGCGCTCCAGCGCGTCATCCGACGCCGCCCGGACCGTCATTGGCAAGCCAACCAACAGGAAGGCCACGGCCGCTACGGCCCCCGTCTGAATTACCGAGCCCTGCGGTAGACGACCCGCCGCCTTTGAAGCTCCCGGCAACAACAACTCGACCAATAGCAGCACAATCCCTAGACCCAGCGGCCACTGGAATCGTTCAATCCGCGAGCGCACAGTGGTCGACGAAAAGCGCACGGCCTCCATGGGCGCGATGCCGCGTTCGTACAGCGTGGCCATGGTCCGCGACGACTGAAGGGGCAGATAGAACCCGTGAGCCGCCTCAGACAAGCGTTGCAGCAGCGGTTCATTCAGCAGGGATTTGACCGGATTCCCATCCTCATCCTTGATGAAGAGTGCATTCCCATAAGGGTCGCTGGTCTTGAGCAGTTCACCCCGCGGAGTGCCCACGCCCACCGTGAAGAGATGGATCCCAGCCGTGGACAAGCGCCGGGCCGCGGCCTCAGCCAAGTCTTCATGGTCTTCACCGTCGGTGATCAGGATCACCGCCTTGCGGGTGCCAGAATCCGTACTGAAGGCCTGCACCGCCTCGTCGAGGGCCGCTGCCAGCGCCGTGCCCTGTTCTGGAATGCTGTCGGTATCGAGAGCAGCCACGTTCTGACGGAAGGCTTCGCTGTCTAGGGCCAGCGGGCACTGGAGGAAGGCCGATCCAGCAAAGGCCACCAAGCCGATGCGGTCCGACGTCGCCACTGACAGTAAGTCGTAGCACGCGAGCTTGGCCCGGGCCAGACGACTCGGAGCCGCATCCGTCGCCATCATTGACCGCGACACGTCCACGCAAACCACGATGTCCCGACCGGTGGCCTGCGCCATGGCCTCGCCGTAACCCCACAGCGGACGCCCAAGCGCGAACAAGACGCAGGCCAAGCCTGAGGCCCACAAAATGGCCTTCAGCAACTGGCGGCGGCGGGAAAGGCCCACGGTCAGCTCATCCATCAACCGGGACCGAATAAATAGGCGCAACGCCGACTGCCGGCGACGCCATGCCCAGGCAAGAAATAGCCCTACGAGCGGCGTGAGCACCGCTGCCAACTGCATCCACTGGGGTTCCGCAAAATCCATTCGATGTTCGCTAGGTCTGTCCAATCAAGGGAGTCGGCGCCAAACCGTGTTGCCGACAATTAACTCCAAGAGCAGCAGGGCTGCCCCCGGAGCAACGCACCACACCATCCACTCGGCGTAGAGCACGTTCTGGTGGGTCTCGACCTCCGTTTTTTCCAGTCGGTCGATCTCCTCGTAAATTGAGCGCAAGGTCTTGGTGCTGTCCGCCCGAAAATATTTACCTCCAGTCCGCTCCGCAATCCGCGTCAGCGTGTCTTCGTCGATGTCCACGGCCACTTGCCGGTACACCTTGCGACCGAAGGCGTCACGGCCCACTGGCATCGGTGCAGTGCCCCGGATACCCACGCCGATCGTGTACACCTTCACTCCGAGCGATTGGGCCGCCTCGGCGGCGGTGAGCGGCGGGACATTGCCGGCATTGTTCTGCCCGTCGGTGAGCAAGATCACGATACGACTCTTGGACTTCAGGTCACGCAAACGGTTCACCGCGGCACTCAAGCCTGCGCCAATGGCCGTCCCCTGCTCTCCGAGCACCTCCATGCGATCGATGTGCCGACGCAAGAAGTCGTGATCGAGCGTGGGCGGTGCAGCGATGTAGGCGTGGGAAGAAAACACGGCCAAACCGATCCGGTCATTCGGACGGTTCTCGATGAACGCCTTGAGGGTGTCCTTGGCCACGGTGACCCGATCGACTCGCTCCCCCTGCAATTCGAAGTCTTCACTGAGCATGGACACCGACAGGTCCAGCGCGACGGCGATGTCGATGCCGCTGGCCTTACGGGGAGTTTTACCGACAGCCCACTGGGGGCGGGCCATACCCACAATGAGAAGTACCAACCCCATCCACCGGGCCGCCAAGAGGACACGGCTGGCGAGAGTGCGGTTCATCTGGAGAATGCCCTTCACCAGAGTAAGGCTGGAATAGACAAACACCGCCTCTCGGGCCGTGCGCCGGCGGCACCACTCCAGAAGCGGCAACGCCAGGAGAGCCAAGAACCACCACGGGGACTCGAAACGGAAGTTCATGCCCCCCCTTTCCGTTCGGCAGCCTGCTTGCGTGAGGGCAATTCCACCCCAGTTTCATCGATCAGGCGCGAAGCCATCTGGTGCAACCGTTCACATTCGGTGCGCCCCGGATCGCCCTGGGCGAACTTCACCCAATCGCATTGGGTCAAGAAATCCTCGATCAGCGGTTTGAGCCCCGCATCCAGCGCGGCGCTTTGGGGCAGACTGGCCAAAAACTCCTCAGTGGTCTGGTCGGGGGCCTTCAGGCCGAAACGCTCTACAAGGTACACCCGGACCACCTCGGAGAGGCGTGTGCAAAAACGCTCGGGCTGCTCCACATAGGCCCAGGACTCAGACAGGCGGGCACGGGCGCGGGCCGCAGCGGACTCACGAAACTCAGCCTGCTGGCGAGTCCGACGCCGCAAGGCCCACCAGATCACCCCCAACACGGCCAGCACTCCCAAGATCAACAGCAAACGGTGAAACCACGGGGTCATCGTGAGGATCTCCACCGGACCACGGATGTCTTGAATGGCTCCCTCTGACGCCCCGGCCGCTCCGGTCGAAGGAGCCTGTCGGGCCGTGCCCCCTTGGGACAGCCGATTGGTGATAGCCCCCGATACCGACACGACCGTTGCCAGGAACACTGAAATGAAATTGCCCCAATACCTCATCGACGCCTCCATTTCTGCCGTCCCTCGAAGAACGCCACCAGTTCGCTCATGTAGGCATCCTCTGGGGCTCCGTCCTTGGGCGTGAGAATCTTGAGGTGATCGACCCGCGCACCGCGGAAGAGTCGGTCTAATTCCTTCTGGGACTTCTTGGCCCGGGTTTCAAAGGCCTCACGCCGACGGACATCCGAGGTGTTAATCTCCACCACTTCACCCGTCTCGGCATCCTGAAGCAGCAGGCGCCCGACGTCGGGCAGGGCTTGTTCGCGAGGATCTCCCACTTGGAGCGCGATGACATCGTGCCGGCGACCCACCTGGTTGAGAATGTTCTGCGAGAGGCGCCCAAGGGTCTCGGAGTGCAGCACATTGCGCCTGAGATGAGCCCGCACCGCCGCACGGCCAGGGTTGGTCTCACCCAGAAAATCGGAGACCACGACCACCACCGCGCGGTGCGGCAAGACCTTGTTCAGAAAATCAAGGGCCCCATTGGTGTTGGTGCCCGTGAACTGTGGCTTGAAGAAGAGCACGTCGCGGACGACTCGAAGCACGTGGCGTCGACCCTTGGCCGGTGGCACGAATTTCTCGACCGTCTCCGTGAAGAGCAGCAAGCCCACTTTGTCCTGATTGCGGATGGCAGAAAAAGCGATGACCGCAGCCAACTCGGCCATCAGAGCCCGCTTGGACTGCTGGCCTGAGCCAAAGCGACCCGAACCGCTGAGGTCTACCACCAGCATCACCGTGAGTTCCCGCTCTTCGCGGAATTTCTTAACGAACGGATGGTTCATCCGCGCGGTGACATTCCAATCGATGGTCCGAACTTCGTCGCCCGGTTGGTATTCGCGAACTTCGTCGAAGTCCATCCCCTGCCCCTTGAAGGCCGAGTGGTATTGCCCAGCCAGCGTCTCGGCGACTAGGCGGCGCGTGCGAATTTCGATTTGCCGGACCTTGCGGAGTAATTCTGGCGAAACCCCAGACTCGGATTCGGCGGGGGCCACCGAAGACGATGGGAGTGCCTCGGATGCATCGGATCCGGAGATCCGGCGCATCACGCCCTGAATCGATCTGGACCACCACGAACTCATAGTGCCACGCCGCAACAGTGCTCTGTTGGGGATTCAAAAACCTGAGATTGGCAGTGAGAGTCGCCCATGGCGTGTTCGATACCGTAGTCCGCCCCCGGTTCAATCGGCAAGACGCCCGATCAACCGACTTAGCTGAGACGCGGGATTGCGGCATCGATCCGTCACCGAGGTTGACCCGGGGGCGCTCCACCGCGAACCTTGCGGGGTGTACGGTGGCGGAAGGTTTTGGGAAACACACTTCCCTCCGATGCCTCCAAAGGCCCCCTGAACAGCCTCCCTACTCACTCGAGACAATGCTTTCCATCGGTCAATTGAAGATGTCCGTCGCCGGACGGGTCCTGTTCGAAAACGCCTCCCTCCAGGTCAACTACGGGGATCGGGTGGCGTTGGTGGGTCCCAACGGCGCGGGCAAATCCACGCTCTTCTCCATCATTCTCGGACGCCGGACTCCCGATGAAGGGACGGTCGAGCGGGATCCCTGGACCATGATCGGCTTCCTCCCTCAGGAGGGCGAAGCCGTGGGTGAGGAAACCGTTCTGGAGGTCGCCACCGGAAGGGCCGGCGAACTGCCCCGCCTCGAAAAACGCCTCAAGGAACTGGAAGCCGCTGGCTCCGTGGACAGCCCGGAGTACATGGAGACCCACGCCAAGTTCGATGCGCTCAACGATCCCCAGGTCGAAGCCAAGGCCAAGAAAATGCTCAAAGGTTTGGGCTACAAGGAAACCGACTTCGATCGCTTCGCCAAAGAAATGAGCGGTGGCTGGGTCATGCGGGCCCACCTAGCGCGTTTGTTGGTCATGGAGCCCGACCTGTTGCTCCTCGACGAGCCGACCAACCACCTCGACTTGCTCTCACTGCTCTGGTTGCAGGAGTACCTGTCTCATTATGCCGGAGCGGTCCTGCTCATTTCCCACGACCGCCAGTTCATGGACGAAATCATCACCCAGGTGCATGAGATCGCCGACCGCAAGCTCATCGGTTATACGGGCAATTATTCGGCTTACCTCCAGCAGCGGGAGGATCGCTACGAGCAACAGAACGCGGCCTTCAAGAACCAGCAGAAAGAAATCCAGGCCCTCCAAGAGTTCGCAGATCGATTCCGCTCCGTGGCCTCGAAGGCCTCGCAGGCGATGTCCAAGCTCAAGCAAATCGAGCGGATGGAGCTCCTCGAGAAACCCACGCCGCCCCGAAAGCCCTTCCGCATCCAGATCCCCACGCCCCCACGCGGTGGACAGCGGGCCATTTCCCTCGAAGCCATCTACATGGCCTACGGCAAAAATGTGGTCTACTCCGGACTGGATCTAACCGTCGAACGCGGCGAGCGCACAGTGCTGGTCGGCCCCAATGGATCCGGCAAATCTACGTTGCTCAAGATCATCGCCGGCGTCGTAGAAGCGCAGGAAGGTGTCCGAAACCTGGGCCACAATGCCAAGCTCGGCTACTTCAGCCAGCATCGGGCCGACAGCCTCGACCCCAACAAGAACGTCATCGAAGAGGTGCTCGCCAGCGCACCGGCACTTCGCGAAGACGAAGCCCGGGCCGTCCTGGGTTCATTCATGTTCCGTAAGGAGGAGATTTACAAACCAACCACCGTCTTGAGCGGCGGCGAGAAGAGCCGTTTGAACCTCATCAAGTTCTTGGTCGATCCGCCCAACTTGCTGCTGATGGACGAGCCCACCACGCACCTCGACATCACGACGGTGGAATCCCTCACGATGGCTCTGGAGCGCTACGAGGGCACCCTTCTGTTTATTTCCCACGACGTGCATTTCATCCGCCGCCTGGCGACCAAGGTATTGCACGTGAACAACGGGCGGGTGCTGCCCTACGCCGGTGGGTACGACTACTTCCTGGAGAAGATCGGCGCCGGCAACGATCCGCGTGCTGCGCTGACCACGGCCTGATTAGAACCCAATTACGGTCCGATTCCGGACTGATTCCTTGGCCCTGACGGAGCAGTCCACCCTAGCCCGGCCTGACAGATTTTGTGCTGCTCAGGCTTGCTAAAGATCGCTCAGAGGCGGAGGAGTGGGGAGGCGTTCACCCAAAGCCTACCACTCCGGATCATGCTGCCCTTTTTTCTTCGCAATTGGTTCGCCCTCAGTCTTCCCCTCGCAGTGGCATTGGCCTGGGTGATCCCAGACCTGGGCTCCGCCGACGGTCCGCTCAAGACCTCCATTACCACCAAAGCGGGGGTGGCGCTGATTTTCCTCATCCAAGGTCTCACTCTCCCCTCCACGGCGCTGCGCCAAGGATTGTCCCAATGGCGACTGCACCTGTTGGTGCAATCCTTCACCTTCCTAGTGTTTCCCGTGATGGGCATTGTCCTCGATCGCCTCGCCGGTGGCTGGCTGGCTCCGGATCTCCGCCTGGGATTCCTCTACCTAGCGGTACTGCCTTCCACCATCACCACCTCGGTGATCCTGACGGGCATGGCCGGAGGCAACACCGTGGGAGCCCTCTTCAATGCGGTCCTCTCGAGCCTGCTGGGGGTCTTCGTCACGCCGCTCTGGGTGGCGTGGCTGATGAAGGCCAGCAATCAACAACAGCCGCTGGGGCCAGTGATTGCGGAGATCGTCACCCTCTTGCTAATCCCGTTGGTCCTCGGACAACTCCTTCGCCCCGTCTGCGAGGCCTGGGCCAATCGCCAAAAGAAGCGGCTGGGGATCCTTTCGAGTGCCGTCGTGCTCTTTATTGTGTACGCCGCGTTCTGCAACTCGGTGAAACAACGCCTCTGGACACAACACGGCCTGAACGTATTGCTGCCGGCGGCCGGCGGAGTCCTGCTGCTCTTCGCTCTGGCGGTGCTGTTAACTGAAGTGCTCGCCCGAGCGTTGTGACTGACGCGTCCAGACCTGATCGCGGCGCGATGCTGCGCCCCTCAAAAGACCCTCGCCTCGGGAGTTCCCATGGCGAAGATCATTTTTGGAGCGCACCCAGGGCTGGGGCTCATCCTCCTGCCCGTGCTCCTCTACCACCCGCTGCAACTCATCGTGTGCGGCGCCTTAGCCAGCCGCTGGGGTCGCCAGTCGGCGCTACCTGAACCCCCAGTTGAGACTCTTCCAGAAGTCCCTAAGGGCTCTCATTCTTCTAAAAAGGAGTCGGCTTAGCCGGAACGATTCAATTGGATCGGTCCGGCTCAGTAGGTGATCAACGAGCGGACATCCACATCCCCCAGATGCTGGCGCCCCCCCAGAAAGCCCAGTTCGATCACAAAGCGGACACCGACGATCTTGGCCCCCAAACGGCTTAGCAACTGGAGGGCCGCTCCTGCGGTGCCACCCGTGGCCAGAAGGTCATCCACCAGAAGAATCCGCTCGCCCGGAGCCACCGCGTCGGTGTGCACGGCCACCGTGTTCGAACCGTATTCTAAGTCGAAACTCTGCTCATGGGTCTGCCATGGCAGTTTCCCCTTCTTCCGCACCGGCACGAAACCAACTCCGAGGCGATGCGCGGCGGCGGCTCCGAAAATGAACCCACGGGCATCAATACCCACGATCTTGTCCACCGAACCGGTGGGGATGTCAGACAAGAGATGGTGGATCGTCGAATCGAACAACCGCCCGCTGGCCAACATCGGAGTGATGTCCTTAAATTGGATTCCCGGCTTAGGGAAATCCGGCACGTTGCGGATCGACTGTTCAAGTTCGCTCAGAGAGGCGATGGTCACGTGCTGGGTTTGTGGACCAAGGAACCCCCGACGTCAAAGCCCGTTCCGGGCCATTCGACAGGTAGAGCCTGTCTGAAAATGGGGAGTGGTTCTGCGGCTGGGGAATTCTGGGTTGGGCAAGGCGGTGAGCGGCGGAGCAGACCTCCTGCGGTCTGTTCCGCCCGAACCAACGCAGTCCAAGCCGGAAAGACCCGCCGCCCGGAGGGTTTGGGAGGGAAGGGCCCGCTGGCGGCGTTGCTTGTCGGTCACAGACCGCTGCGGGTCTGCTTCCTCCTCGCGCCTTGCCAATCGAACCCTTCCCTCCCAAACAGAACCCCTCCCCATTTTCAGACAGGCTCTTAGGAGGCGAACAACAAAGACCCCTCGCGCGCAGCGCGAAGTCATCACTCAAGGAGTCTCCCTGCGAGCGCAGGATCGATCCCGCGGAGCATCCACCGAAGAGCCCGCCCATCGCCTAAAACCACCCGAACCCGCAACCCCCTTTGGCCTCAGCGCATCACGGTCTATTGCCCCTGGGCCGGCGTCGTCGGTTCCGCGGCCGCCGCTCGAATCTCACGGATCAGGTCCTCCGACTGCCACTCATTGCTCGGAAGGATCGCCTGAATCTTCCCCGAAGGCCGAACCACCACAGTGCGCAAATTGTGCTCCATCTTCTCGGGCGGCACATCACGCCCGAAGAGCAGACCAAAATGTCCGGTCAGCGGTTCGAGCTGATCCCAGGCACCTGTCGCCAACGTCCAATGGGATGGATTGTAATTGTGGCGCTCCGCATAAGCTCGCAGGAGTTCCGGAGTGTCGTGCTCCGGATCGAACGAAATAGACAGAAACTTCACGTTCTTCGGCGCATCGGGCTGGCCCGCCAAGCTCTTCTGCGCCCGAGCAAAAAGGTCCGTCATCCGCGGGCAGAAATCGGGATAAGGACAACGAGTAAAAATGAACGTGAAGGCCAACACCTGCCCCCGAAACTCCGACAAACGGATTACCCTCCCCAACTCATTGGTGAGCGTGTAGTCCGGCAACAGCGATCCCGCCTCCAACAAAGGCACGGAAGAGGTAATGCGCACCGGCGAGGGAGTAGCCACGGCATTGGTGTCGGAGCCGACGACGTGGATGCGGTCGATCCACCCATCATTGGTGGTAACTAGCATGCGGAAGGCGATCCGGTCACCGGGTTTGAGCCCGTTGAGTTCCTTCGGCTCCTTCACATCGAAGGGCATAGTCATGGCCGGCATGAACCCGGGAATCTCCTCGTGCTTCACCACCACCGAACGCCGCTCGGGCTCCACCCGCCGCACCACCCCGCGAACGGAATACTCGCGCGGTGTTTCTTCAGCCGCAGAACCACCGCCCGCCGTGGCAGGGGCCGCCGGCGTGCAGCCAACCCCGCCAAGAGCGAGGGCTGCAGCGAGGAATACCGACCTTAACCAAGGAAACCTCTTCATGCGGGCGTGAAGGTAATCTACTCGCTGCACTAGGCAAAAGGGGAAGACCCATCGGGTAATCTCCCAATTGCGAGCCTCACAACACCGTTGCAGCACTCTCGCGTACCCGGTCCATCACCACGTCGGCCAGCATGGGGGCAGTTCCGATGCTACGACCGTACCAGACCCGCTTGCCGTGGATAGTGGTGGGATTGGTCCACGTGGGCTCCCCGCGCCGGAAGCGCTCCTGCACTATTTCAGCCGAAGCCCCCAGCATGACCGGGATGTCCTCGTAACTGTGCAGGCCATCGCTGATGAAGAAGGGCACCACGATGAGATTATCTGTCTCGCCCAGAGTGTAGGCATCAGCAATCCGAGGATCCTCTTCCATGAAGATCGGATGGACGTCGCGGTAGAGCCCTCGTTTCCGGATGAGCAGTACTTGATCCTCGATCGCGCGTCGCGAATTCTCGTTATTGCTCGTGCCATGCCCGGCGATGAACAGAGAACTCTCGGACAGGGAGGGCACCTCCGGGCCGGAACCCACCGCCTCTTGGGCCCGAGCCAAGATCACCTCCGTCATGCGAGCGTGGGTACCCACGGGGCCACAGTAATGAATCTGGCGACCATTCCTATCTTGGACCTTCGGAAAGAGCGTCTGACCGCGCTCAGCCAAACCCAGTTCGCGCGGGATCACCTCTTCGGTGAAGTAGCCTTCGCTAATGAACAAGGGAACCACGAACACCCGCGGAGAATAGACTCCGCGCAGCACCCCGGAAAAGGCCGGGTGCTCCTTCCAGAAGCCAGTCAGCACCTTGGCGAAGACCCCGCGCCGACGCAACTCCTCGGCATGTTGATGAGTCGGGGCCGCCGAATCGGCGTTCACCGTTGATCCATGTCCTAGCAGCACCAGTGCAGCATCCGAAAAATCACCCATAACAAGACTCAGTGTGCGACCAACCGGGCCGCACGCAAGGCGCGGTCGGTTTCTTGCGGCGTGTCCAGTAATCGTTCGGTTGACTCTGGCCTGTTCTGCGGCGGAGGGTTTCGTACCGATTTCTCCCACCATGAATGCCCTAAAAACCCTTACCGTCCTCGCCCTCACCTTCGCCTCGGCCGCCGGTGCCTGGGCTGCCTCGCCCCATGTCGGCGTGGGAGCAAAACCTGAGAAGGGTGCGCAAGTGCTTTTCGATGGATCCAAGGAAATGCTCCATTCCAAATGGACTTACTGGAAGGGACCCGGCTTTAAGTCCTCGCTGCCCATCAAGTGGCCCATCGTTGAGGATCCCGTGGATGGCGGCACAGTCATGATGACCGATGACCGGGTGTCGGACGGTGGCAAGTTCGGCACGGCCGATTTAGTGACCGTCCAGGAATTCCGCGATTTCCGCCTGCACGTGGAGTTCCGGATCGCAAAACCCAACGGAAACAGCGGCGTGTACTTGCAGAACCGCTACGAGATTCAGGTGCTCGATGGCGACAAAACCCCGCATGGCATGGCCGCGGTGATCAACGAAACGCCCTCACCTTACCACGCCTACAACGGCACCGGAAAGTGGAACGCCTACGACATCAACTTCCGAGCCGCCCGCTTCAAGGA
Organism: Verrucomicrobiota bacterium; assembly: GCA_026397675.1. GTDB lineage: Bacteria > Verrucomicrobiota > Verrucomicrobiia > Limisphaerales > UBA9464 > SXXZ01. The sequence continues at coordinate 4,481 of JAPLUH010000144.1, read as the reverse complement.
GGGCAAGCTCGTCGAGAAGCCCTTGGTCTCGATGTACTTCAACGGACAGCTCGTCCACACCAACGTCACCATTCAACAAGTCTGGGGCGGACCAAATTCCGGAATCGATGGCGGCAATGATGGCGGCAAGGGGATCACCGATTCCCCCGGCGGGCTCAAGCTTCAGAACGAAGGCCACGACGTGCGCTATCGCAACATTTGGATCCGGGAACTGAACCTCAAGAAGGCAGACACCCGGTTCTGATCCGGAGATCGGTTACGGTGAGCTCTGGAGGTAACCCCAGATTTCTCCGGTGATAAGATTCGCGCGGGCGGCCCGTTGATTCGGTCCGCCCGTCGTCGTTTTTGTCCGGGTCTGGAAACGGTTCAAATCGCACGCCGGTGCAACCGTTCGTGGGCGGCCTTGATGAAGCCGACGAAGAGCGGGTGCGGGCGGTTGGGCTTGCTCAGGAATTCTGGATGAGACTGGGTGGCGATGAAGTACGGGTGCGAGGGGATCTCAATCATCTCCACCAGTTGGTTGTCCGACGTGGTACCGCCGATAATAAATCCAGCGCCCTCGAAGGCCTCGCGGTAGGCGTTATTGAACTCGTAGCGGTGGCGGTGGCGCTCCGAGACGACTTCCTTGCCGTAAAGACGCCGCGCCAGTGATCCGGGCTTCAGCGTGCATTCCTGGGCCCCGAGCCGCATAGAGCCGCCCTTGCGCTTCACATGACGCTGCGTCTCCTGGAGATGGATCACCGGGTGTGGAGTGTTCTCAGCGAACTCGGTGGAGTTGGCCTTTTCCAGCCCCAGCACATTGCGGGCGAATTCAATGGTGGCGATTTGCATGCCCAAGCACAGGCCCAGATAAGGGATCCCGGCCTCGCGGGCGTACCGGGCGGCCCGGATCTTGCCTTCGATGCCCCGGTCACCAAATCCGCCGGGAACCAGAATGCCGCCGAGGTCTTTGAGCTTCTTGGCCGGATCATCGCCTTCGAGGTCCTCGGCCTCGATCTGGACGATTTGCACCCCAGCGTCGGTAGCGATGCCCGCGTGCTTGAGGGATTCGTAGACCGATTTGTAGGCATCCTGAAGTTCGATGTACTTGCCGACCACACCGATGCACACCCGGTGCTGGGGGGCGATCAGGCGGCGGACGATGTCTTGCCAGTGGGCCATGTTGGCCGGCGGCAAATTCAACTGCAGCGTCTGGCAGACCAGGTCGTCCATATTCTCTCGCTGCAGCATCAACGGCACCTCGTAGATGGTGTGGTCGACATCCTTCTCCTCGATCACTGCTTTGAATGGGACGTTGCAGAACATCGACAGCTTGCTGCGGACCTCTTGGCCGAGCGGCAACTCGCAGCGGGCCACGAGCACGTGCGGAGCCAGGCCGATCTCTCGCAGTTTGGCCACGCTCTGCTGCGAGGGCTTGGTCTTCAGTTCACCGGCTGCCTTAATAAATGGAACATACGTGACGTGAATGAAGCACACGTTGCCAGGCCCAGCCTCGAGGGCGAACTCGCGAATGGCTTCCAGGAAGGGCAAGCCCTCGATGTCACCCACCGTGCCGCCGATTTCGGTGATGAGCACGTCGGCCCCAGACTTGGAGGCCAGATGGGTGATGCGCCGCTGGATCTCGTCGGTGACGTGCGGGATGACTTGCACGGTCTTGCCCAGATACACCCCATCGCGCTCGTTCTTGAGAACTTGCTCATAGACCTGCCCGCTCGTCGTCGCGTTGGCCCGGCTTAGTTTGGTATTGGTGAAGCGCTCATAGTGCCCGAGGTCTAGATCCGTTTCGGCGCCATCATCCAGCACGTAAACCTCGCCATGTTGATACGGGCTCATGGTACCGGGATCGACGTTCAGATACGGATCGAACTTCTGGAATGCGACGGTCAGCCCGCGATTCTCCAGCAGGGTTCCGAGCGCCGCCGCGGTGAGGCCCTTGCCTAGGGAGCTCACGACGCCGCCCGTGACGAAGATGTACTTCATGGGATGTTACGGTCCCAAGGCGTCCGCCTAAGCATCAAGGAAAACTTCCCGGCACCCGCGTTGGGAAATTCTAGCTTTGGGTCGCGGAACCGAGTCATGGATGGAGCGTTCATTCGAGGAAGATCCATTTCTCAACTTCCATACGGTGGCGATTCAGGGCCGCCGCATATTCCGGTTTCCGGATGAGGCTGGATGGCGAGTTCATGATCATTTGCACCCGAGAGTGGGGGAGGTGATGGCGCAGGAGACTCAGGCAGGCTTCGTAATCTCGACTGTCGTAGCCAACGCCCAAGGTGCGGTAAGCCTCGTCGCTCGAGAGTGAGTCGCCCCGTTCGGTCAGCATGCGGTCCACCGCGTGGGCACCGAAGCCGGCTCCGCGCCCGTCGAAGTAGAGCAGGCAAATGGCCCCGACCCCATAGTGGACGATCTCTCGCACGGACCGTTTGAACTTGTCCCGATTGTCGGAATTGGTCAGCGGCAGTCGATTGAAGAGCGACTCGCTTTGCAGACGGATGACCGGCAAATCGTAGATCTTGGGCTTACCATAGGTGAGCACCACGAACTCCTGACCGCTGACAATGTCGAAGTAGACGTGGACCCGGAACCAGTAGGGCGTGCTGATGAGTGAGACCAACGGGTCGCCTTCCCGGCCCTTGCGGAACTCGAGGTAGCGCTCGTAGTCGATGGTCACGATGAAGCGATTGTCCCGGATCAGGTAGCAGTCCTTCACCCAGGGGCGATGGCCGGTCATCTGAGCCTCGATGTCATCCTTGTGGGCCCGGAATTGCGCTTCGGTCAGCAGAATCTCGCTGTCCACGGGCTTGACCGGCAGGAAATAACTGGCCGTGTAGATGAATCGTTGGGCATCGGGCAGCGCACGGGGAGAGAATGGTTCGACCGGCTCCGGCGGCTGCATCGATTTGACGGCGGTGAGGCTGGGTCGATCCAGGCGGTGCCCGGAGGTGGCTTTGGAGGCCAGATAGGCCAGGTTGAAGGGGGAGGGCTCGAATTCGATGGGCTCGGCCCGGACCACCTTGAGCCCTTGAGCCCGCATGGCTTCGATCTTGTCTGGATTGTTGGTCAGCAAGATGAAGCGAGCCTTCTTGAGGCCGAGCAGCGTGGCTGCATGCATCACATCTTCGTAATCGCGGTAGTCCTTTTTCAGGCCCATGGCCGCATAGGCCTGGAAGGTGGAAATCTGGTCTTGGCTGGCCTGCACAAGCATGCGGTCCCGCGCCTTGGCAATGTATCCGACGCCCCTGCCTTCTTGCATGAGGTAGAACAAGATGCCGTGTTTGCGCTGGGCGATGGTCTCCAGGGCCCCCTCGAGTTGCTGCACGCAGTCGCAATCGCAGCCCCGGAGGGTTTCGCTGGTGACGCAAGACGAGTGGATCCGGGTGTACAGAGCCTTCCCGGAGCCCAGGTTGCCGTGGGTCAGAGCGATGACGTATCCCTTGTGGATGAGGTCTTGGAAGACATGCGCCCGGAAGGGTCCAAAGCGGGTGTCCAAGGTGCAGGAGGCCACATACAAGGTCGTGCCATGGATGGGGCGGTCCATGCGGGCTTGCTTGCTAAGAGTATCCACTCGGGGAACCCCCAGCTGCGAGAGCCAGTCGTTTACGTCCGTTTTTTGAGCGGATCGTCTGGTTTTTGTCTTGTCGGTGGGCATGAGCGGGGCGGTTTTTCCGGCGATCCTGGCTGGCTGCAGCTTGTTTGCCAGTCATGGCATCGGCGCTGCTTATGGGTATTGTCGGTCTAAAAACGCCATATCTGGTCGTGGGTCATCTCCTCCGAGGGATGATTGTGACCGAAAATCACCAACCTGAATAAAATGAACACCCATCGACTCACGATCGCAGCGGCTGCTGCACTCGCGCTCAGTGCTCGTGATACTGCCCAGGCCCAAAGTTCCACCAATGTCCTCGACAAGACCCTGATCGAGGCTGTGCCGCTGGAGGAATCGGTCATGCCGACCGTGCGCCCTGTCAATTCCGTCTATGGTACCGATCGCAGCGTGATCGATACCCCACGGAATGTGACCATCATCTCGCGGGAGCAGTTGAACGCGATCAACATCTTTGACGTCCGGGACTTCTCTAAGCTGACCTCCAGCTCGTACACCCGATCCAATTTCGGTGCACCGACCACGCCGGACATCCGCGGCCAGATCGCCGACACCTTCGTCAACGGCATGCGCACCGGATTGACCAGCAACGGCAACGGCATGCCGGTCAATTTCAACGCGGTCGAGTCGGTGAACATCGTCAAGGGACCCGCCTCGGCGGTGTACGGACCCTCCCAATACGTGAGCGGCTACATCGACCTGCAGTCCAAGAAGCCCTATTTCGACGGTTTCCACGGCGAGGTCATAGGCACCTACGGCATGTACGATCATCTCGCGGGAGCAGTTGAACGCGATCAACATCTTTGACGTCCGGGACTTCTCTAAGCTGACCTCCAGCTCGTACACCCGATCCAATTTCGGTGCACCGACCACGCCG
>JAPLUH010000073.1 GCA_026397675.1 Verrucomicrobiota bacterium | reverse complement strand
AAGGGACAGGCTCCACCAAAGGGACAGGCTCCACCAAAGGGACAGGCTCCACCAAAGGGACAGGCTCCACCAAAGGGACAGGCTCCTTGGAGACTGGATCGGTTGCCAACGGGTCGGAGAAGCCGGACGATCTGGCCATGTCACAGATGGTTCGCTTGACAGGCCTAGTGGTGTATCCGGTGAAATCCGCGCGGGGCATCGCCCTGACACAATCCCTAGTGACTCCGCACGGGTTGGCCCACGACCGGGAGTGGATGGTGGTCGATGAGGCTGGCCGCTTTGTCACCCAACGGCAGACGCCCCGCATGGCCCTCATCGAAACGGCCCTGACCGCCGACGCGCTGGAACTCCGGGCCCCAGGCTTGGAACCGCTCACGGTCCCCCGATTCCGCCCTCCTGGAAGTCCGTTTGAGGCGACACGTCCAGTCACGGTGTGGCGGCATGCGACAGAGGCTCTCGACGAGGGGGACCGCGCTGCAGCTTGGTTCAGCGAGTTCCTCGAATTGCGCGCGCGACTCGTTCGATGGGATCCCACGCGACGACGCCTCAGTTCCAAGGAGTGGACTGGGTCCCGGGAGGCCGAGAACTATTTCAGTGACGGCTACCCATTCCTGGTGGCCTCTGAGGAATCCCTGGCCGATCTCAACCAACGCATCGGCGGCGGCTCAGACCTGCCCATGGACCGGTTCCGGCCGAACCTCGTCATCGCCGGGGGCGGTGTAGGTTCCGAAGACCAGGGCACGACCCTTCGCTCTGAAGTCGTCGAATTCGCCCGGGTGAAACCCTGCATCCGCTGCGTGATGACCACGACCGATCAGGAAACCACCCGTCGCGGCCCGGAGCCCTTGAGAACCCTGGCCCGCTATCGCATGGACCCTCGATTTGATTCCCCGCTCTTCGGCCACAACCTGATCCTCATCCGCGGAGCGGGGGGAACCCTGCGCGTTGGCGATTCCTTAGAGACCTTCTGATCGTCTGAAAGGTCGTCTGAGATAGGTGTGATAACTCGCTCTCTGCTCCGCTCTGAGCTTGCGGCCGCGGTCCGTTGCCGGACCCTCCCGGTATTCCATGCACCGGTTTCAAAAACTTTTGTTCCTGAGCCTCATCTGGGCTTGGACCACCCGCGGTACGCTGTCGGCGCAAATCTCCCTCAAACCCGACGACACCCTCGTTTTTCACGGCAATTCGCTGGTGGAACGCCTTTTGGAACAGGGTGAGTTGCAAGCTTGGATCCACCTGGCCGACACGAACTGTCCGCTGCATTTCCGTAGCTTCGCCTGGACGGGAGACGAGGTGGGCCACCGGCTGCGAGCCGAAGGTTATGCCGATCACATGAAATCTCTGCTGGCGCTATGGCCAGCCAAAGTCGTGGTGGTTGGCTTTGGAATGAATGAGTCCTTCGCCGGCGCCAAAGGGCTACCGGAATTCCGCTCTCAACTGGAGGTGCTGCTCGGACAACTGGAGCGGCTGCATTTGGGTGCGAGGCTCGTAGTCTTGTCGCCCACCGCCGTGGAGGCGGGGCATCCCGGGCCGGACACCTCTGCTCGCAATGCCGACCTCGCCGGATATGCCAAGGCGCTTCGTGAGGTGGCTGCCCAGCGAAAGGCAATATACGTAAACCTGTTCGAGCCCAGCCAGAGTGCCTTTGCGAACGCCAAAGCGCCGCTGACCTCCGACGGGCTTCACCTGAACGACTCCGGAAACCGCCTCATCGCCCGGATCATCGCCGAGGCCATCGTAGGCGCACCAACGCTGGAACGGGTCAAACCGGCCCGCCTGAAAGAGGTCGCCGCAGCGTCCTCTCAATTGGCTCACTTCGTGGCTGAGGTGGTCCGCCCCAAGAACGGCATCCTCTACTATGGCCAGCGCAAGCGGGCCGAGGAACGCGAGGCCGAAATCCCGCTCTTCCTGAAGCGTATCGAGAAGGCCGACGCGTTGGTGCAGCAAATCACTACCCACCCAAGCGCCCGATTCGCCGACGCCCCGTTCATCGCCCTAGCCCCGCCGCCTGTGCCGCCCTCCGGTGGATCCACACACAGCGTGGGCGTTGTGAAATCGGCCGCCGAGATGCAGGCCGGATTCCAAGTCGCCCCGGGATATGCCGTGAATCTCTTCGCTTCGGAGGAGCAATTTCCCGCGCTGCGCGCCCCGGTGCAAATCGCCTTCGATGGCCGAGGCCGTCTCTGGGTAGTCACCATGCCCAGCTTCCCGCACACACTGCCGGGCCAACCCCAAGAAGATCAGCTCGTGGTGCTCGAAGACACCAACCGAGACGGCAAGGCCGACAAGCTCACCGTCTTCGCCTCCGGGTTCGATGCCATCGACGGAGTCGCCTTCACGGCCGACGGAGTGCTGGTCTCCGAACAATCCCGCCACTGGCTCCTGCAAGACACCGATGGCGACGGCCGCGCCGACCGGA
>JAPLUH010000463.1 GCA_026397675.1 Verrucomicrobiota bacterium | reverse complement strand
AAGGGCTTGATCGCTTATTGGGACTTCAACGCCGCTCCGGCGGCCGTCATTGGTAACCTGAAGGCAGCTTTGGGTGCCAACGGCAAGGTGAAGATCACCTTCGATGGCGCTGGAACGCTCCAAACCTCCACCACCCTCAACGGCACCTTTGCCGACTCCGCGATTAAGAGCGGGGATGAGATCACGGTAGACGGTGCGGCTCTGTTCATCCGCGCCAAGCGCTAAGACAGTAGACTCAAGAACTCGTAGTGACACGGAGGTCGGGCGAAAGCCCGGCCTCTTTTTTTCAATATGGGCCTATCAGCACGACGCTGGAAGATTGCAGACAGCAGCAGAGCCAGCGGCATAAACCAAATTCTCATGCCGTGCTGTCCAACGGGCCAGAGCATAGAATGGAAACACCTATTTAGTTGAGTCTGCCTCAACTCACCGGTCTTTGTCAGAAATCGTTGTCTGCCCCCCAACTCGTCCATGGTAGGGACCGATCTCCGAGAGGTCCAACCCCTCAGACCTTGGTGCATTCACAGAAGACCCCCTACGTAGCGAACATGAAACTAAAACGACAAACCGCTGAAAGCCCCAATACTGTGCAGTCATAGCATCAGATCTCTGAAGTCGGACTGCGTCGCTGCTAAAGCGGGTTGGAGAGCAGCCGGAAGCGAAGTGACGCGCTTTTTGGACAAACATCGGCTGCCCAAACTGGGCGGAGTGGGTGTGACCAAGGGCAAGTCGCTGCCTTGCTTGCAACTCCGCGATGGCGGGGACAGGCTTGAGGTATCCCATGCGCCTCTTTGTTGTCCTGATTTTCAATTTTGTTGGCGCAGTTTTGGCTCAAAAGCCGCCCTACGACGTCTTCCCACCGGCAGATCGGCCCTACTACCGGGTGCGCCACGCGGCCTCGGGCGCGGCTCATGGATTGGCCTATGCAGCCAACTTCACGCTCTGGGTCCCGCCCGAGGTGCGTACGCTGCGCGGTGTCCTCGTCCATCAGCACGGATGTGGCGAGGGATCCTCCAAGTCGGGGCTCACCGGTGCCTATGACTTGCATTGGCAGGCGCTCGCCCGGAAGCACCGTTGTGCGCTGCTCTCTCCCGCTTACGAACAACCGGACAAGGCGGATTGCCAGCTCTGGTGTGATCCCCGTCGGGGTTCGGATGCTGCCTTTCAGGAAGCGCTGAGCGAGTTGGCCGATCAGTGTGGGCATCCGGAACTGGCGTCGGTACCATGGGCGCTCTGGGGGCATAGCGGGGGAGGGCATTGGGCTGGTGGCATGGCGCTGCTGCATCCAGATCGGGTCGTTGCGGCGTGGTTGCGCTCCGGGGTGCCACCGCTCACGAGGGCTGAGGGGCAGCCCGAGTCCTACAGGATTTCGAAGGCCGCCGCTCTAGTGCCATTGATGTGCAATCTCGGCACGAAAGAAGGAGTTACGGACCCAACTGACCGTTTCGCCGGCGTTTGGCCTGGAGTGGAGCGGTTTTTCGTTGGGATGCGGAGCCAGGGAGCGCTCATCGGCGTGGCTCTGGACCCGTTGACCAGCCATGAATGCGGCAATCAACGCTACCTGGCCATTCCGTGGCTTGATGCCTGTCTCACGGATCGATTACCCGCCCGAGCTGGCGCCCCACTCAGACCCATGCGGGACTCGGTCGCTTGGTTGGCTCCATTGGGTCCGGACGCGATTCCAGTGCCCGCAGCACAATTCACCGGAGTGAGGGAGCGGTCAGTTTGGCTGCCGGACCCGGCCATCGCTCGCGCCTGGGTTCAGTATTCCAAGAACACTGCGGTGACCGACCCAACGCCACCACCCGCGCCCAAGAAGCTTCAGGCCATCGGCAACGAACTAACTTGGGAAGCCGAAGCGGACGTCGAGAGCGGCCTTGCACGATTCGTGATTTTCCGACGCAGGGTCGCAACCCCTACGGCCGCCCGGTCTTTCAGAATCTGCAATACAGCGACACGCCACCCCAACCGCTCGCACCACTGCGTTTCATCGACACCACCGCCGAGCCGGGCAAACGGCACCGATATCGTGTGTTTTCGGTAAACACCGCCGGACTCAAGTCAAAGTAGAAATTAAAGCCACCTCAACACTCTGGTTTTTTGGCAGAAATCGTTGCCTGCCCCTAAATTCCTGAAGAGTTTTCGAGCCGACAGCCTCCTATTCGGCGATGGCTTCCGTGAGGGAGACCCGGAAGGCTGCGACTCGATGTCAGGCATTGGCGTAGATGGCTGCGTCGGTGCCCGAGAACCCGATTCAATGGGCATCCAGATCGCCTCGGTAACGGTGGGTGGCCACTTTCTAGACCTGCACAGTGGCATCGGTGAGCGGTGCTCCGGACCGTGGTTGGTTTCCGATAGATTTGGACTGTCGTACTCCCACTTCGGACGGTCTTGGGGAACTTCCCGAGTGCCGGGGGATTTTGTGGCGCAAGCCTGGCTTTCTGTCGCTAAACAGTCACCAGTCAGGGGGGGGCGCTAAAACCGAGAAAACATAAAACCCCTGCGTTAACAGGGGTTTTAGAGTAGTAGGATGGAGCGGGCGACGGGATTCGAAAACGTTAACGCGGTTTCTCGTAGTTTCGCAAAGATTCGCATAAAAAACCCGTTTTCATTGGGATTTCAGCGTCGTTAGACCTCTCGATTTGATCCTACGGAATGTCGTTTTCGCGAACCCAAAAGCCAAAAAACTGTCACTAATTGTCACTAAATAGGCGACGGGACAAAAACCCGCGCCAAAGAGG
>JAPLUH010000046.1 GCA_026397675.1 Verrucomicrobiota bacterium | reverse complement strand
TCACGTTGATCGAATTGCTCGTCGTCATCGCCATCATCGCCATCTTGGCAGGAATGCTCCTGCCAGCACTGGCTCGAGCTAAGGCCAAGGCCCAAACAATTCGCTGCACGAGCAACGAGAAGCAAATTGTCTTGGGCTACTTGCTGTATGCGGGCGACCAAACCGATTTTCTGCCGGTGGCGGGCACCGAGGCCCCGGTCGGATCCGGGTGGGTGGCCCCGAGCCGATGGTTCGCTGAAATCTCCACGTACATCGCCACCGACAACCGCAACTTCACCAACCTCGTCGCCAAGGACAAGGTGGTGGCCTGCCCCACGGCCAAGATCGGCACCAACGTCATCCCGGCCAACGTTCCCGGGTATCAGGGTTACGGTGGCTACGGCCATAACTATGCTTACCTCGGATACACCCCGGCGGACCGAGTAAAAACCTCCCTCATCACCAAGCCTTCGGACACCGTGATGAACGGTGACGGACTCGATCCCGCCAAGGGCCTGGAATGGTGGAACTACGGTTACTTGTACCCACCCAGCCTCGGGGTCGCCTTGTTCCGCTACGTCCGTCACGGTCAGGGCGGCAATTATGCGTGGGCGGACGGACACACCGCGGTCATGCCCTGGAAGACCCTCTCCAAGGGGGCTAACGGCAAGGTGGATTGGTTCTATCAACCGGGACAGTAACCCTCCCCTTCGCCACGACCTCCCCGTGAAAGGAATGAATCACTTGGATTCGGAGGGCGACCGCTAAGAAGCCGGCTCGGGCGATCGGAAATCCCCAGAGGGTTATGGAAGTAGGTTCAACGCGACACCGACGACACCCGCCACTTCCTGCGCGACGGAGCGCCTTGAATCGGTTGGTATCGACCTCGCAGTGACTTCTCCTCACATGAACCGTCTTTTCACCCCTTTCACGGCCGGCGATCTCCAGTTGTCCAACCGCATGGTCATGGCCCCGCTCACCCGGGGTCGCACCGGTCCCGACCGAATTCCCAATGACCTCATGGTCGAATACTACCGGCAGCGGGCGACGGCGGGATTGATCATCAGCGAAGCCACGATCATCTCCGAGCAGGCGGCCGGATGGATCAACACTCCGGGCCTCTACAACGAGGAGCAGGTGCAGGGATGGAAGCGGGTCACCGACGCAGTCCACGCGGCCGGTGGCAAGATCATCGTCCAACTCTGGCACATGGGCCGTTCGTCCCATCCGGATTTTCAACCCGGCGGAGTTTTACCCGTGGCCCCTTCGGCCATCGCACTGCGCGGTGACGGCATTCACACGCCTTCCGGCAAGAAACCGTATCCGACTCCGAGAGCTCTGGAGACCGATGAGATTCCCGGAATCGTAGCCGACTATGCCGAGGCGACACGCCTGGCCCAAAAGGCCGGATTTGATGGGGTAGAAATCCACGGAGCCAACGGCTACCTCATCGATCAATTCCTTCGGGATGGAACCAATCACCGAACCGACGGCTACGGCGGCAGCGTGGATAACCGGGCCCGCTTCCTCCTCGAAGTCACCGAGGCCGTGGTCGGTGCTTGGCAGCCGGGACGCGTCGGGGTGCGACTGTCACCGACCGGTGCCTTTGGCGACATGAGCGACAGTGATCCCGCGTCGACCTTCAGCCATGCCGCTCGAGAATTGAACCGCTTCGGATTGAGTTTCCTCCACATCATGGAAGCGCTGCCGGGGCATCCAATGGCGAGCCCGGGCCCGCGGGTCGCACCGCTGCTGCGCCAGGCCTTCCGGGGTCCAGTGATCCTCAATGGCGGCTACGATGCCGCGCTGGGCGACCAGGCCATCGCCGAAGGGGAGGGCGATCTCGTTGCCTACGGCGTGCCGTTCCTGGCCAACCCGGACCTGGTCGAGCGCTTTCGCATCG
>JAPLUH010000011.1 GCA_026397675.1 Verrucomicrobiota bacterium | reverse complement strand
ATGCCTGTGGGATGTGTTCTACGAGCACTGCAATTATTTCACGATGGGGGCCTTGGCTCATTTGTGCCGAAGGGTCGGATTCCGAGTGGTACGCCACACCGGCGTCTTTCAAGGCCAATACCAGTTCTTAGAACTCCAACTGGCCAAGACGGCCCGCCTTCCAACCACTCCCCCACGACGCCCGCATGACCGTCTGGCTCCCTTCGCCCGTGCGGCCCGGCACCATTTGAATCAGGTCGAGGCCCAGATCGCAGCATCAAGCCCCGCGGGTCGCTGGGCCATCTGGGGCGCCGGAGCCAAGGGTGTGGCACTGGTCAACCAACTCCAATCGGTTCAACCGGTCTGCGTCATCGACTCCAACGCCGCCAAGCAAGGCTGCGTCATTCCCGGAAGCCGGGTCCCGGTGGTCGCTCCGCAAGATCGACGCGTGATCGAGCTAGAACTCATCCTGATTGCCAACCCGAACTACGCCGGGGAGATTAGCTCGGTCCTGAAATCCCTCGGCTATCGCGGCCAACTCCAGATTCTCCGATGAAACTGACCCTCGACACTGAACAGAAGACGCTGTCCCTCGACAACAACGGGCAGACGGAAACCGTGCCGCTGTATTCCGACCGCGCCTTCGACCTGATTTCCGAGCAATGGCTCAAGGTGGGCTGGAACCAACGCTACTCCTACACGTTCTCGTGGATGGGACGCCCGGTCATCCAGTTGCCCGAAGACATCGTGCGCATCCAGGAGGTGCTGTATCAGGTGAAGCCGGATGTGGTCATCGAGACCGGCGTGGCCCATGGCGGCTCCCTCATCCTCTACGCTTCGCTGTTCAAGGCGATGGGCAAGGGACGCGTCATCGGCGTCGATATCGAGATCCGCCCACACAACCGCGAGGGCATCGAGACCCACGAACTCGGCGGCCTCATCACCCTCATCGAGGGCAGCTCCACCGCGCCCTCCACGTTGGAGCAGGTGCGTTCCCACCTGAAGCCGGGTGAGACCGTGCTAGTCATCCTCGACTCCGATCACAGCAAGGGGCATGTGGCCGCCGAGCTCGAAGCTTACCAGGCCCTGGTGACACCGGGTTCGTACATCGTGGCCACCGACGGGATCATGAAGGACTTGCACGACGTCCCGCGCGGGCGTCCAGAATGGACCTGGGACCACCCGACCGCCGCCGCCGCCGAGTTCGCCCAAGCCCACCCCGAATTCGTCCTCGAACAACCGGCTTGGCTCTTCAACGAGAGCGGTCTCAGCCGCAATCTCACCCACTGGCCCGGCGCCTACCTGCGACGGCTTTGATCCAAAGCACGCTGCCGGTTCCCTGAAGCCTCCATGGAACTCACCACCGTCATCCCGGTCTTCAACGGTGAACGCTTCCTGCAAACCACGCTGGAATGCTTGGCGATGCAGTCGCGTCGCCCCGACCGGGTAGTTGTCATCGACAACGGTTCTACCGACCGCACCCCGGAATTGGTGAAGGGCTTCCGCGGCATCACCTGCGAATTCCATCAGAACCCGACCAATCTGGGTGTCATCGGCAACTTGAACCGATGCCTCGAGTTCGCCTCCGAGACCCGCTTCCTGCACCTGCTGATGGCCGACGACCTCGTGACGCCGGACTTCTTCGCCAAGGTGCTGCCCCCCTTGTCCGAAGCCCCGGGTCGGGCCTTGGGATACAGTTTCAATGACGAGGTCGATCAGCACGGAAAGCCCATCGGTCCCCTCTATCAGCGGCCCTCAGGTCCAACCCGGAGGCTCACTCGGAACGAATTTCTGACCCCTCAATCGGAGCTGCGCCATGTGTTGCTGCCCGGAGTGGTGCTGAAGACCGATTTCCAGCCTCCGGCCTGCCGCTTCGAGAACATGCCCCAGGCGGCCGACGTGCTGTTTCTGGCCGAATGGGCCATCCATTCCACCGCGATCGTCGAGGTCCAGGAATACCTCTGCCACTTCCGGATCCACACCTTCAACGCCTCCAGTCGGCACATGTACGATGCCGACTATTTTATCCGCGACGAATGGCGGCTCATGCAGCGCATCCTTCCCTGGTTCGAGGAAGGCCCGGTGCGCCGAGCTCTGCGACGAGTGCGGCTGGCTTGCCTACTGGCGGCACGGGTTCAGGTGAAAATGGACCTGATGGCGCAACTGCGCCCGGACAAGGTCGAAGAATTCGGACGGATTCGCCGCGAACTCGTCGGCTGGGCGGCCTGCACCGCCGGCACGGCCGTCGTCCGGTCGCGGGATGTGTTGCGCCGCCTGAAAGGTCAACCCACCCGAGCCGACGAGCTCATGCAACCCCGCGGTCATAATTGAGCAACACCTCCGGAAAACCGGACCCTGATTTCGATGAACGTCTCCAAACACGACCCCGGCCCCGGAACTTGGCTGAGAATTCTGGCCATTGCCGCTCCGATCGCACTGCTCTTCGCCGCGGTGTTCCGTCCGGAGATGGTGCTTTTCTCCAATGATGGAACCCTCGGTGCCCTGTTCTCGCAAGGGGCGCAAGCCCATGAAGCCTTCAGCGGCCTGTGGAAACCCCTAAACTGGGTGGGTGAGGTCGCACCGAGCGCCCAAACCAATCTGACCCTCGCCCTCTTTCTGGCGCTGCAGAGCGCGGTCGCCTTTTCGAAGTTCTACGTCCCGCTCTCGCTGTTGTTCTTGGGCGTGTCGGCGGCCTGGTTCTGCCGGCGGGCGGGATTGGGCGGCAAAACAGCCATCCTGGTCGGGATCGCCGCCGCCCTGAACAGCAATCCGGTTTCCTACGCCTGCTGGGGACTCGCACCCAAGGCCTTGACCCAAGGCTTTGCCTTATTGGCCCTCGGACTCCTCCTCCAATCGGCCCGTGAAGGCGGCTGGCGCACGTGGGTTCGCGTCGCATTGGCCGGCCTCACCGTCGGTTGTTGCGTGACCGAAGGTGCGGATGTGGGCGCGATCTTCAGTCTTTTGGTGGCCGCATTCACGGTGGTGATCTCAACCACCGGCTCCGCAGGCACTCCTCGCTCTTGGATCAGCGGAATCCTCCGTCTGGGACTAGTGGCAGGTTGTGCGGGCTGGCTGGCATCCCATTCCTTGTCCACTCTGGTGGGTACCCAAATCGTCGGCGTCTCGGGCATGTCCCAGACGCGGGAGAGCGAGGCGCAGCGATGGCAGTTCGCCACGGCGATTAGCCTGCCGCCGGTGGAGTCACTGCGCATCATCGTGCCGGGACTTTTCGGTTACCGCATGGACAGCCCGGATGGCGGCGCCTACTGGGGCGCGGTGGGCTTTGACGGAACGTCCAAGGGTCGATGGAGCGGGGCCGGTGAATATGCCGGTATCCTGGTGGTGCTCGTAGCGAGCTACGCCGCGGCCACTTCGCTGCGCAAAAAACAGTCTCCCTATTCGGAACAAGAGCGCCGAATGGTGTGGTTCTGGGTCGCCGTGGCAACCGGTTCGCTGGCGCTG
>JAPLUH010000476.1 GCA_026397675.1 Verrucomicrobiota bacterium | reverse complement strand
GCGAGGAAGTTTTTCGCCGCATCCGTCATCTCCGTTTCGGGCGATGCGTAAACGTGGAGTGCGGTCAGGAAAGCCGCTAGGGCTGCCGGGAAGATAGGGAAGCGCATACAGTTGAGGAAATAAGAGTCGAGGAAGACGATCAATGGGTTAATTGCCCGGCCTTGACCAGGGGTGGCACGGAGTCGGTGTCGATGGAGCCCCAAGCCGCACGGATCCTGAAGGGCCGGCGGCATGTTTATGGTCACGTGGTAGTCCGGGCTGCGCCATCGGAGTGCGACGACTCAATGCCGGTTTTCCTCTGCGGGAGGTTCCGGCAGCAGGAAGCTCAATCCGAGTCCGAGGGCGAACATGGCACAGCCCACGATGGCGGCTGCCTTGGCCATGAACACGGGCGTCGTGTCTCCGAGTCGGCCCGCGAGGAGCGTGGTCCCGAGAGCCATGGACGTGCCAATCATCCGACCGCCTACATTTGTCGCGAAGCTCCCGCCCGTGGCGCGCAGGTGAACCGGGAACACCTTCGGCAGGTATTCGCCCATGTAGCTAAACTGTGCTACCGTCAAAAAGCCGGCCACAAAGATGCCCCATTGAAAGAGCTCGGGCTTTTGGTCGAAGAGCCACAGGTAGGTCAGCGGCAGAACGATGAGGCCGGGTATTTGGAAAAGCCGGAGGAGTGCGCCTCGGCTAATGGCAACGGCCAACATGAGCGCCAAAGCGATACGGCCTCCCAGCCCACCGAGTTCCTGCCAGAACTGGATATCCTTACCCCGAGTCTTCACCACGGTATCAGCGACCTCCTGTTTCGATCGATTGGCACCGAGTTGTGCCAGAACCTTCTCTCGATCGATCACCGCCTTTTTAGCAGTGGGCATGTCGCTGATGAGAGCTGCCAATTTTGCGTCGAGTTCTGCGAACTGATTGGTCAAGGCCGACAACTTGGCAGCAATCACCGTCCGGGTGGATGGAGCCGTATTGGTATCGCTGAGGGGCTTAGCCGCGGCGCGCATGGCCACTCGAAGTTTCGCCCGCTGCCCCGCCAACTCCCGCAGACCAGGCACATTGGTGGCAGCCTGCTCAAACGCTGGACGGACCGCATCGAGTTGTAGATTCAGCTCTGAAGCCTCCGTCTGAAGCGGACGAAGAACTTGTTGTTGAGGAGCCAAGCTGGGTAGCCCGGGAACGATACGGGTCGGAGTCAGTTGCAGCGCTCCGAATGCCACGCCATAGGCACAGGCTGAAAGTGCGGCAGTGACCAATGTAACTCGGCGCAGAGAAGGGGAGAAGAGTTCTGAAAAGCTGGCACGTTTCAAAGTTCCCGCAGCCTTACGCTCACGCCAGACCTTTGACTCCGGAACAAAAGGCAGTAGCAGCGCGATGGGAATGGCCGGCATCAGACCCGTGATCAGCGTATAACGCCAATCCGCGTGGGAATTAAACGGCTCCGCCACCGGGAGCGCGGGAAAAGACGCTGCGTTTTTGAGAATCCAGCCATTCACCAAAGTCACGAACAGACCGCCCACTGAAGCAAACGCTTGAGTCCATCCCAGCACCTTCTCCTTGCGTCCTTTATCTGGAAAGAGTTCTGCCAACCAAGTGATGGCCGCCACAAACTCCACGCATACACCCACGAAAGTCGCGCACCGAAAGAAAATGAACCATCCCAGCGTCGTACTGAAAGCAGCAGCAACTGGGGACAGCGAATACACAGCGATACTCAAGGCAAGAACCGTCTTGCGCCCCCAACGGTCGGTCAGCCATCCGCCAATCAAACCGAAGACTCCGCCGCATAACGCTGCAATCCAGAGCAAACGTCCCACCCACGCAGTTACATCCGGGTGATTGGTTGGAAGTTGAAGAATTTCTGAGATGGCTGGAGCAGCGATCAGCGGCAAAAGCAGCAGCTCATAAGTATCGAACAAAAATCCGATAGCCGCGACCACTAGCACCAGAATCGTTGTAAGATTCCAGCCAACCGCACCATCTGATCCGTTTTTCATACGTAGGCGTATCACTTACCCCGCAGCCTCGTCCCCGGCAACCTTCAACTCAGCAAAATGAGAACGATGAACTTAAGGATGTAAAAACCAAAATAAATACAAAGTGACAGGTTCAAAGTTATTGACGTGGAAGAGGATGTGGTTAGTTTTTGGGGATGAGGTTGGCGCGGATCAAGGGGCAGGAGGGGAGGAGTGCGGTTTACCACTGCATTTCGAGGACTGTGGGTGGGGAGAAGCTTTTGAATGAGGCGTGTCGGGAGAAGATGTCTGAGATTCTGATGTC
>JAPLUH010000048.1 GCA_026397675.1 Verrucomicrobiota bacterium | reverse complement strand
GCGGTGGGTGATTACGACAACGACGGCAAGCCCGACGTGCTGATCACCGCCGTCGGAGGCGCTCACCTCTTCCACAATGAGGGCGGCGGACACTTCAAGGATGTTACCGCGACAGCCGGGGTCGGCGGCAGTCCGGACGAGTGGAGCACCGCGGCCACGTGGTTCGACCTCGACAACGACGGCGACCTCGACGTGTTCGTGGCCAGCTACGTGAACGGGTCCCGAGCCATCGACGCCGAGGTGGGCTACAAGATCGACGGATCAACCCGAGCTTACGGTCCGCCCATGAATTTCCAGGGATCCTTCCCGCACTTGTACCGCAACGACGGCGGCGGGCGCTTCACCGACATTAGCAAGGAGGGCGGCGTGCAAGTGACTAATCCATCCACTGGGGTCCCCGCGGCCAAGTCGCTCGGCGTGGTGGCCGTAGATTTCAACACCGACGGGTTCACCGACCTCATCGTGGCCAACGACACGGTCCAGAACTTCGTCTTCGAGAACCAGCGCGACGGCCACTTCAAGGAGGTCGGAGCCCTGACGGGCATCGCCTTCGACAGCTACGGCAACACGCGTGGGGCCATGGGCATCGACGCCGCACGATTCACCGACGACGGCAAGCTGGGCATCGCCATCGGTAACTTCGCCAATGAAATGACGGCCCTCTACGTCGGCGGCACCACAGCGGGTCTCTTCACCGATGAGTCCATCTCCTGGGGCGTCGGTCCCACCAGCCGTCTGCCGCTGAAGTTTGGCGTGATGTTCTTCGACTGGGACCTCGATGGGCGCCTCGACTTGGTGAGCATCAACGGCCATCTGGAGGAAGAAATCACCAAGGTCCAAGCCAGCCAGAAGTACCGTCAGCCGGCCCAACTGTTTTGGAATGCCGGTGCTGCGGGCTTCGTGCCGGTGGGGCCCGAACAGGCGGGCAACGCCCTGTTCACGCCGATCGTGGGCCGTGGCTGTGCGCAGGCTGATCTCGACGGCGACGGTGACGAAGACCTGCTCTTCACCCAAACCGGTGGCGCGCCGCTCCTCTTGCGCAATGACCGCCCCATCGACCGCCGCTGGGTGCGGCTCAAACTCGTGGGCACGCGGGCCAATCGCGACGCCCTCGGGGCTACCGTGCAACTCAAAGCCGGCGGTAAAACCCAGTGGCGCACCGTCACGGCCAACCGCGGGTACCTCAGTTCTAGCGCCCTGCCGCTCACCTTCGGCCTGGGCGAGACCACGGGCGTGGAATCAATCGAAGTGGTCTGGCCCGGCGGCCAACGCCAGAGCATTCCTGCGCCCCAACCGGGCACCTTCACTGAGGTCCGTCAGGCTCCGTAATCAGCGGCTCCCAGCTCTCGGTGGGGGCTGTCCTCGCACCCTCAGTATCACGCGGCACGCGGCAAGGCTTCATCGCGCGGTGTGCGTTTCTGATCAGGACGAAGTCGTCACGTTCTCGAGCAGCTGACAACGCCTCTTCTCAAAAGACAGGCCAAGCACTGGTGCCAGAGCCTGCGAATCGTTTTTACCACCGCTTAACAATTCTCAGGAGTGTTCCTCACAAACCCTTGATGGAGGGAGTGTGCACTGGAGGTGTTGTCAGAAGGCAACGAGTCGGTTCGGGAACCGTTCACAACAACACACCAACCCACGCATGAATACACTCAGCTCCACGCCCCGCACGATCGGCGCGCTATTGCTCTCGATCGCTATCCCGTTCGGCCTACACGCCCAACAGCAGCGCCCCGCTCCACCGTCACCACAGGCACCGCCGCCCACTCGGGAAATGCCACGTCCGCCCGGCCCAGGGAATCTCCCGCCACCCGGTCCGATGACGCCACCGCAGAAGCCCGCCGCCCCCGAATTCCGATCCTGGGATGGCCGCGGCAACAATCCCGCCAACCCCACCTGGGGAAGCGCGAGCACCCAGTACCTTCGGGAAACCAGCGGAGCCGCCTACGCCGACGGTCTCTCCATGCCGCCCGGGGCGCGACGCCCGAGTGCCCGAGTCATTTCCAATGTCCTTTCGGCCCAAGGTGACCAAGTCACGGCCGACTCCCGCGGACTTTCTACCGCGATCTACGAATTCGGACAGTTCCTCGACCACGATCTGGGATTGGCCCTGTCGGGCAGCACGGAGCGCTTCGATATCGCCGTCCCTCGAGGGGATGAGTCGTTCGATCCCAGAGCCACCGGCGTGATGGTGATTCCCCTAACGCGCTCGGCCTCGGATCCGACCACGGGAGTCCGTTCACCCCGGCAGCAAGTCAATGGCATTAGCGCCTTCATCGACGCCTCCCACATCTACGGCAGCTCCGCCGATCGGTCCTCGTGGCTGCGCACCTTCTCCGGCGGCCGCCTCAAGAGCCGTTCCACCGCCATCGGTGAACTGCTGCCGCTGAATGACGGTACGCAGTCCAACGACAACCCGCTGGGACTGCCCGCGACCGCGTTGATCGTGGCCGGAGACGTGCGGGCCAATGAACAACCCGGTCTCACCGCGCTGCACACCGTGTTCCTCCGGGAGCACAATTCCCAGGCCACCCGCATGGCGACCCAGCACCCGGATTGGAATGACGAACGCCTCTACCAGGAGGCCCGCCGTTGGGTCACCGCCGAGTTCCAGAGCATCACGGTGAATGAATTCATCCCGGCCCTGCTCGGTCATCGGCTGCCGCCTTACAAGGGATACAACCCGCGTATCAACCCCGGCATCGGCAACACCTTCGCCACGGCCGCCTACCGCTTCGGTCACTCGCAAGTCGGGCCCGACATCGGCATCCTCAACGAAGCCTTCGTCGAGATCGACAACGTGGATCTGGCCGAAGCCTTCTTCAATCCTCAGGTCATTCCCGCAATCGGCGGCATCAACCCCATCTTGCGCTACATGGCGGCCAATTCTGCGGAGTCCGTGGACACCTTGATTGTGGACCCGCTGCGGAACTTCCTGTTCGGGCCTCCGGGTGCCGGCGGTTTGGACCTGGCCGCGCTCAACATCCAACGCGGACGCGATCACGGACTGGGCAGCTACAACACGGTCCGCAGTGATTTCAGCCTGCCCCGAGTGCGCTCCTTCCGGCAAATCACCTCGGATCCAGAGTTGGCCGCCGCCCTGCAATCGCTCTACCGCACGGTGGATGAAGTGGATGCGTGGATTGGCATGCTGTCCGAAGACCCCATCCCGGGCGGCAGCGTGGGAATCACGACCGACGCGGTCATCACCGACCAGTTCCGCCGCCTGCGCGACGGCGACCGCTTCTGGTTCGAGAATGCCGGGTTCGATTCCCGGGACGTGGCGATGCTCAATCGCGTGACGCTCAGCGAGATCATGGCCCGCAACAGCGGCGTCCAAGGGTTGCAACCTTCGATCTTCTTCGTGCGTCAGCCGTGAGGAAATCGCGGGGTTTAAACTCCGCTCTCAACCTCAATATCAACGACGTCGCCTGCACCCGGGCGACGTCGTTTTCGTTGAGACTGACTCCAATTCAAACCCAATTCGACCCGTCATCGATAGGCCGAGACTGGCTTGGGAACCACTCCGAGTTCGGCGTAGTTGAAGCCCGCTTCCAAGGGCTTGTAAGTGCCCACGATGTCCACGCTGCGTTTGGGGTCGATGGCCGACTCCATGCCCAAGCCCCAGTAAATGGCATTGATGATCAACCGACGCAAATCGGCGCATTGAAGGTCGTGGGCGCTGCCCATGGTCGATTGAACCACGCGCGCCTGACGGCCATTGCGGGTTTGCCAATGCTTGAACCAAACCACCGGCAGCGGCTCCAACTCAGGATTGGGAGCGTCGGTGGGTTTGCGACCCAGGAGCGGCTGGCCCCAGACCAAGGCCGTGCATCCTTCGGGTAAATGGCCGCCTTCCTTGTAAGTGCGGTACACATCGGAGTTGCCCCAAATGTCCTTCACCCCGCGCAAAATCGGATGATCCTTCATCTCCGGAACCAGAATCCCGCGGGTCGAGTCCGCATGCCACTGGCCATGATGGTTCATGAAGCTCCCTCCGAGCACGTCATGACCCCAGTCCACATTCTTGCCGTTAATCTTGTAGGGCAATGCCCCGTGAAACCCATGGTTTCCGGTGCGCAACGAGAGGAT
>JAPLUH010000193.1 GCA_026397675.1 Verrucomicrobiota bacterium | reverse complement strand
CGCTCAGAGCCTGTCCCTTCGCACCGATTCAGGGGTTCAGGTGCCTCTGGGACCGATCGCCCCGGGGTCGTGGGTGAATTTGCAACTCGACCTCGATCGGAAGGCCCGCACGGTTTCGGTTCGCTTAGGGACGCCCGGATCCATCCGGTCGGTGGGTCCGCAACGGTTGGCCCGCGACTGGGATGGGGTCATCGACTTCATGGGCCTAGATTCCGATGCCGCCGAAGCGGGCACTGGGACGGGACCAGCCGTCGCCGCTGCTGCGCGTCCTGGGCTTTATTTGGACAATTTGGCGATTCAACCCGAGCGGTTTGCCACGGTGTCCACCGAGGGGGTTGCGGCACCCTCTGCATCGCCCTTGGAACAGTCGCTTTTAGAGCGCGATGCGCTGGAGCGGGAGTTGGCCTCCTTGCGCGGCATTGATGGCGGCTTCGAAGGCCAGAAGGCTGGATCCCCACCCGCCAAACCGTGGCGTCCCGGGCCCAATAGCCGCGTTCGGATCCGAACCGAGTCCCAGAGTCCCGTTGCTGGGTTGCTGCCCCGGGGAGGTCTAGGCATTCACATGCCGGGCGGTCCGGCCTACGACGGCTTTGGCCAGAGCCTTTCCCCGGCCTGGAAACGCGAGCAAACGTCGCGGATCCACGCGGCCTTTGATTTCCGGTGTGGTGAGGTTCCGGCCGGTGGCGGCGGAGAACCGGAGGGCACTTGGCGATTTTACCTGGGTCACGGCGCGGGCACCTCGGCGGCGGTGGAGCTCTTCTGGTCCGGCTCGGAACTCTTTCGTATCGATGGAGACCGCAAGGAACTCGTCGCACCGCTGCGTCGCGGCCAATGGTATCAGGTCGTTCTCAACATGGACCTGAAGGACCGCCGCTACGAGGCGACGGTGCGAGGGAACGCTGCCGGGGAAGGGGTCACCCCGGTGGTCTTTTCAGGCGCGCTTCATCCAGGTTGGGATGGCGCCATCGACGATGTCTTCATCGACAGTTACGGGCATCGACCGGGACCGAAACCGGCACTGGATACCGATAATTTCGTTGTGCAAGAAGCCCCGCTAACGACCGGTGCTGCGGCCGTGACAGTCGCAGAAAATTCTGGAGCGATGGAACGCCGTGGCCAGCGGTTGGCCGAGATCGAGGCTCGTTTAAAAACCCTCCAGGCAGGAGCCGAGGCGGCGGCCCGTGAATTAGAAACGCTCTTGGTGGAAGGTCCTTTTCCGTTGGCCTATGGCGTGTCCGAAGGCACTCCTCGAGATGCCGTGGTCCAGGTGCGGGGCGAACCCGACCAACCGGGCCAGCGGGTGCGGCGTGGAGCCTTGTCGGCACTCGGCTTGAAAACCATGGCTCCAGCTGTGGCCACGAGCGGACGACTGGAACTGGCTCGTTGGTTGACTGACCCGGCCAATCCGCTGCCGGCGCGAGTGATGGTCAATCGGATTTGGCAGCAACACTTGGGTCGCGGCCTGGTGACCTCAGCCAACGATTTTGGCCTCCGGGGACAGGCTCCGAGCCATCCGGAGTTATTGGATTATCTGGCTTCGGAATTTCGTCGTTCGGGCGGTTCGATCAAGGCCTTGCATCGGCTCATCTTGGCGAGTGCCGTCTATAGGCAGCGCAGCGAACCGGAGTCGTTGATGGCGGAAGGTTCTCCGGTGCGGTCCGTGGCCGACGCCTCGTCCTGCCCGGTGGAGGATTCCAGTGTGTCCGCTGCGGTTGGCGGAAAATCCTCAGGCCGTGACACCGGGGACGGGTTTTCGCCATTTCCGCGCCGCCGCCTGGGTGCCGAAGAAACCCGGGACGCTATTCTGGAAGCCTGTGGTGATTTGGATTTGTCGGTCGGACAGGGACATCCGTTTCCGTCGCCCACTCGATGGGGGTATACCCAGCACGGTCCGTACGCGGCCTCGTACGATCACCACCGCCGCAGCGTTTACCTCATGACGCAGCGCATCCAGCGGCATCCGTTTTTGGCGCTCTTT
This sequence comes from Verrucomicrobiota bacterium, assembly GCA_026397675.1. Lineage (GTDB taxonomy): Bacteria > Verrucomicrobiota > Verrucomicrobiia > Limisphaerales > UBA9464 > SXXZ01. Next base: position 1,623 of record JAPLUH010000193.1, on the reverse strand, counting down.
GACGGGGCTGATCCCAACGCCAGTACCGCGATCCGCCGCACCACGACCGTGCCTTCGCAGGCACTGTTCTTTCTGAATGACCCGATGGTGCACCGGGAGGCCGAAAACCTCGCCCGTTTGGCCCGGGCTCACGAAACAATGGAGTCGGCTCAGGCGGCTTGGGTATTTCGGCGAATCCTCCGCCGTTCTCCGGAAGCGGCCGAAGTGGCCGACATCACCGCATTTTTCGCCCAATACCGGAACGCTCTCAAATCACCGGCCTCGCCGGATGCCCCGTCCCAACCCTTGTCCGCGTGGATTCGGGTCCTTCTCGGAAGCAATGAATTCCTGACCGTGGATTAGCCCGAGGCCCTGTCCCCCTGATTTGCTAATGAACCCTCACGCAGCCTTTGACCCCCGCCGTCGCGGCTTTTTGCGCTCCATGGTCGGTGGCTCCCTGATGTTCCCGGGCATTGTCGGAGACCTTCTGGCTCGAGAGGCGGGTCTTGGGAGTGCCAGCTCCGATCCGCTCATTCCCCGCGCGCCGCATTTCACCCCCAAGGCCAAGCGGGTGATCTTCCTCTACATGAGCGGCGGGGTTTCCCATGTCGATTCGTGGGATCCCAAGCCCCGGTTGTTCGCCGATGCCGGCAAGACGGTCACCGTGGATGAGTTTCAAGGGCGCAAAGGCAACTTCACCATGTACGCCAAGCGGCCTCAGTGGGATTTCGCCCGACACGGCCGCTGCGGCACTGAGGTAAGCGGTCTTTTTCCTCACATGGCCGGCTGTGTGGACGACTTGTGCGTCATCCGGTCGATGACCTCCGACCACACCAACCACTACGAGGCCACCCTGGGCATCCACACGGGGTCGTTCACTTTTGCCCGCCCCAGCATCGGATCCTGGGTCAGCTATGGCCTGGGCACCGAGAACAGCAACTTGCCGTCCTTCGTGGTCATCGCGCCCAAAAGCCCGTATGCCGGAGGACAAGTCTGGGCGAGTGATTTCTTGCCCGGGGCTCATCAGGGAACCTGGGTGGTGCCGGGTCAGGAGCCGGTGGCCAATTTGCGCAGGCGGTCCCCCTCCGAAGAACTTCAAGCGCTGGAGATGGCGGCCATGAGCCGCATGAATCTTCGGCATCGAGCGGCCCGTTCCGCCGATCCCCTCCTGTCAGCCCGGATGAAGTCCTTCGAGACGGCCTTCGGTATGCAAATGGAGTTGCCTGAACTCTTCGACTTGTCCCGCGAAAGCGATGCGACCCATGCGCTGTATGGCCTTGAACGGGGGAGCACCCGGGGTTTCGGTTGGCAGTGTCTGGTCGCCCGCAGGCTGGCCGAACGGGGGGTGCGGTTCATCGAATTAATTGATTCTGGCTCCTCCGACAATTGGGATGCTCATGGTGACATGACTCTCCATAGCCCCTTGGCGGCCAATGTCGATCGACCCATAGCCGGGTTGCTCAATGACTTGCGTCAGCGCGGCATGCTCGAAGACACTCTAGTGGTTTGGACCAGTGAGTTTGGGCGGACTCCCTTCAATGCCACGGCCGATCACCGGGGGCGCGAGCACCACCATTGGGTGTTTTCGTCGTGGATGGCCGGGGCTGGCGTGAAGGCCGGGACGGTTTATGGAGCCTCGGATGA
>JAPLUH010000177.1 GCA_026397675.1 Verrucomicrobiota bacterium | reverse complement strand
AGTGGGCGGGCCTCTGGGAGCTTATCTGCCTGAGTCGAAGTTCGACACCACGCTCGATTACGAATCCTTTGCCGCGGCTGGGGCTATGGTCGGCCACGGCGGCATCGTTGTCTTCGACGACACGGTCGACATGGCCAAAATGGCTCGTTATGCCATGGAGTTCTGCGCCATTGAATCCTGCGGAAAATGCACCCCGTGCCGCATTGGAAGCACTCGCGGTGTCGAAGTCATTGACCGCGTGATTCAAGGGAAACAGCGAACCGAAAATCTCACCCTCTTGCGGGACCTGTGTGACACCTTGTCCAACGCATCTCTCTGCGCCATGGGTGGCCTAACACCCTCGCCAGTGCTCAGTGCGCTGACGCATTTTCCTGAGGACTTTCATCGCGCACCGGCCCTTGCGCCGGGTGGACGCGCTTCCAGAACTATTCGCCGTCATTGACCTGAAAACCTGCTCCCATGTATTCGAATAAAGAACCGGACGCAGGCACACCCGTCCGGGTGTCCGACAAACTCGTCTCTCTTCAAATCGATGGGGTGGAAGTGACGGTCCCTGCTGGCACCTCGGTGATGCGTGCCGCCTTCGATGCCGGAGTGCGCGTCCCAAAACTGTGCGCCACCGATCACCTGGAAGCCTTCGGTTCCTGCCGGCTTTGCCTCGTCGAAATTGAAGGCCGCCGCGGATTTCCCGCTTCGTGCACTACGCCGGCGGAGGCGGGCATGAAAGTGACCACGCAGTCCGATAAACTCGCCAAACTGCGTCGCAACACGATGGAGTTGTACATCAGCGACCATCCGCTGGATTGCCTCACCTGTCCCGCCAACGGGAACTGCGAGCTTCAAGACATGGCCGGCGTCGTCGGTTTGCGCGAAGTGCGCTACGGCACCGAAGGCGAGAACCACCTTGTTGGTACCAAGGACACGTCAAACCCCTATTTCAGTTTCGATCCGACCAAGTGCATCGTTTGTTCCCGCTGCGTGCGTGCGTGTGAAGAGGTTCAAGGCACCTTTGCCCTCACCGTCGATGGACGGGGTTTCCAGTCCAAGATCGCTCCGGGTCCCACCGATTTTCTGGATTCGGAATGCGTGTCGTGCGGTGCCTGCGTCCAAGCCTGTCCCACGGCGACTTTGATGGAAAAATCCATCACGGACCTGGGGCAACCCGATCACTCGGTGGTGACGACGTGCGCCTACTGTGGCGTGGGTTGCTCATTCCGCGCGGAAATGAAGGGCAGCCAGGTGGTGCGCATGGTTCCTAACAAGAATGGGCAGGCAAACCACGGGCACTCCTGCGTCAAAGGCCGTTTTGCCTGGGGTTACGCCACCCATCCGGATCGCCTCAAGCACCCGATGATTCGGGCCAAAATCACTGACCCGTGGCGTGTGGTGTCTTGGGAGGAAGCGCTCACCTATGCCGCCAGCGAATTCCGGCGCATCCAAGAAAAACACGGCCGCGGCTCGATCGGTGGCATCACCTCGTCGCGCTGCTCCAATGAGGAGACGTATCTGGTCCAGAAACTCGTCCGAGCAGCCTTCGGCAACAACAACGTCGATACCTGCGCCCGCGTTTGCCATTCGCCCACGGGCTACGGCCTGAAGGCGACCCTGGGTGAATCGGCCGGCACTCAGAACTTTGATTCCGTCGATGCTGCCGATGTGGTAGTAGTCATCGGTGCCAATCCGACAGATGCCCACCCCGTGTTCGCATCGCGCATGAAACGGCGTTTGCGTGAAGGGGCTCGCTTAATCGTCATCGATCCACGCCGGATCGACCTCGTTCGCCAGCCGCATGTCGAAGCCGAGTTCCATCTGGCCCTCCGTCCGGGAACGAACGCCGCAATCCTCAACGCCCTGGCGCATGTCATTGTGGAGGAAGGCTTGGCACGGGAGGATTACATCCGGGAACGGTGCGACTTGCCCGAGTTCGAAAAGTGGAAACGATTCATTCTGGAGCCCAAGAACTCTCCAGAAGCCCTTCAAGAAGCCACGGGCGTGCCCGCTGACCAGGTGCGAGGAGCTGCTCGGCTTTATGCCACCGGAGGCAATGCTGCCATATACTACGGCCTGGGCGTCACCGAGCACAGCCAAGGCTCCACCACGGTCATGGCTATCGCCAACCTCGCCATGCTCACGGGCAATGTCGGGCGTCCTGGCGTGGGTGTGAATCCGTTGCGCGGCCAGAACAACGTGCAGGGCAGTTGTGACATGGGTTCATTCCCGCACGAGTTGCCCGGCTATCGGCATGTGTCCGATCTCGCAGTCCGCGAATTGTTCAGCACCACCTGGGGCGTGCCCATCGACCCTGAACCGGGGTTGCGCATTCCCAACATGTTCGATGCCGCCATCGACGGTTCCTTCAAGGGCCTTTATGTGCAGGGCGAAGACATCGCCCAATCGGATCCGGACACCCAACACGTCACGCGGGCCCTCAGTTCGATGGAATGTCTGGTCGTTCAAGACATCTTCCTGAACGAAACCGCCAAATTCGCCCATGTGCTGCTGCCGGGTTCCTCATTCTTGGAGAAGGACGGCACCTTCACGAATGCCGAACGCCGCATCTCGCGGGTGCGGAAGGTAATGCCCCCACTCGCTGGTTACGCCGATTGGCAAGTCACCGTCGAGTTGTCCAAAGCCCTGGGCTATCCCATGCATTATGAGCATCCGTCCCAGATCATGGACGAGATCGCTGCACTGACTCCCACCTTCACTGGCGTGAGCTACGAACGGTTGGAACGCCTGGGGAGCATTCAGTGGCCCTGCAATGCCAAGGCCCCGGAAGGCACGCCCATCATGCACGTCGACGCGTTTGTTCGAGGCAAGGGACGCTTTGTCGTCACGGAGTATGTCCCGACGCCCGAAAGAACTTCCCGCAAGTTCCCGCTCATCCTCACCACTGGCCGCATCTTGAGCCAATACAACGTCGGTGCTCAGACGCGGCGCACTCAGAACGGTGCATGGCATGACGCCGACCGGCTCGAATTGCACCCGCAGGACGCCGAGAATCGCGGTATTCGGGACGGTGACTGGGTCTCCATCCGGAGTCGGGCCGGAGAGACCGCCCTTCGTGCCAAGATCACCGAGCGGATGCAGCCGGGCATCGTCTATACCACCTTCCATCACCCGGACTCGGGAGCCAATGTGGTGACCACCGACAACTCGGATTGGGCCACCAATTGCCCGGAATATAAAGTCACAGCGGTCCAAGTGACGCCGACTACGAAACCTTCGGATTGGCAGGAGGATTTCCAACGGTTCAGCGATACTCAAATCGCGTTAATGCCGCAGTGAACCAGGCCTGCGCCGGTTGAGTTCAATCGGACGCACCGCATACCTTCAAGCCCCTCCGAATCCATGGACCCGAACAAACTCGTCAGGATGGCCAATGATATAGCCACGTTCTTTGACGCCGATACGGATCGAGCGGCACGGCTGGCCGGAATTAGCGGCCACATCAAGCGCTTCTGGGATCCACGAATGCGATTGGCCCTGTTCCGGCACCTGGATCAGGACGCCGGTGCCGGATTGAAGGATTCCGTCATCGAGGCGTTGACGGTGGATCGGGATTCTCTGCTGCCCAAGCTGTGATCGGACTTGGGCCGTCGGTGTTCGCTGTGATTGGGTTTTTAGCGTTCCGCCGCTTCAAATTCGCACACGACGGGCCGGTGGTCAGAAGCCACACCCCAGTCAGGCAGTGTGGGAAGATAACTTCCTTCGCGCCGCCACTCCCGCGCCATGCCGGTGCTGAGCAGGATGTAGTCGAGGCGGCTGTAGGTGTCTTCTTTACCGTAGAAGTGAGTCCAGCTCACATGACGCGGATCCCAGCGGGGATTCTCAGAGGCTGCCTGATCGCCATTGCGTTCCACCGGGCGGGTATCGACGAGCGATGAATTGCTGGATCGGCCCAAGAGTGCCTTCAGGGCGGGGCTGTCCTTGGTGTCGTTGAAATCCCCGCAGATGAGCACGTTGGCTTTGGGTTCTGCGGCGAGCCGGGAATCCACCAAGCGTCGCAAGACCCGCGCTTCCTGCTCGCGCATCTCCGCCTGATCGGCAGAGCCGATGTTCCGCTTCGACTTCAGGTGCGCGGTGAACAGCGTGAATCGGTAAGACGGACTGACTTCCAGATCCACTTCCAAGAGCCCGCGGCTCGTTTTGAATCGACGGCCTTCCAGTAGAAAATTTTCTTGGGAATGGGGACGGCGAGCGACGATGGGAAAGCGACTCAAGACCGCTACGAAGATATTGGTGTCGTAGCCGGAGACATGTTCCCAGTGGGGCAGGTCTAGGCCGGCCTGACGGAGACGGGACTGAAGTTCCAAGAGGGCGTTGGTGGGGCCAATCTCCTGGATTGCCAACACATCGGGCCGGAGAGCGGTGAGGGTTTCGGTGACTTTGCGGCGGGCCGCCTCGGGCTTGGGAACCCGGGTTCCGGAGCGCTCCACGAGGTAATTCTCCAAGTTGTAGGTAACAACCTTGAAACGCGGCGTCTCGGCGCTGAGCAGCAACGCCCCGAGAAGGTGGGCCAGGAACAGTCGATACAAGTTCATACTTTATACTCTTCGCTCAAAGTCACCGGATTCTTTTTTTGCACGATGATTTCGTGATGATAAGATTAACCGTGTTGACTCAAGAACACTCCGAAACAGTTCCGGCCCTAGTTGCGACGGGAGGCTTAGCCCATCCGAAGACGGATACGATGTCCGACCAGCAAAGCGAGCGCGATCATCGGCAACTGCGCATCGATAAGGTAGGGGTCCGTAACCTGCGCTTTCCAGTTCAGATCCGGGACAAGGCCCACGAGTTGCAGAACACCGTGGCCACCATCGGGCTCTTCGTCGACTTGCCCGAGGAGTTCAAGGGAACTCACATGAGTCGGTTTGTCGAAGTGCTCAATTCACATGGATCCGTCATCCATGTGGAGAATATCCCGGAAATTCTGAAGGCCATGCAGACCCGTCTCCATGCCCATGCAGCCCATTTAGAGATGCGATTTCCCTTCTTCATGACCAAGAAAGCCCCCGTTTCTGGTAAGGAAGGCGTGATGGACTACGAGGTGGGTTTCGATGCTGCTTTGGAAGGGGAAAAATTGGATTTTGTCCTCACCGTCAAAGCCAATGTCACCACGCTGTGCCCCTGTTCGAAGGCCATCAGCCAATATGGGGCCCACAATCAACGGGGTGAGGTCACTGTGCAAATTCGTTCCAGCAAACTCATCTGGATTGAAGATTTGATTCGCTGGATCGAATCCTGTGGCTCTAGCGAAATGTATTCGCTGCTCAAGCGGGTCGATGAAAAAGCGGTGACGGAGCGGGCCTACGAGAACCCAGTTTTCGTGGAGGATCTCGTCCGCAACGTGGCCCTGCGGCTCAACGAGCATCCAGACATCTTTTGGTATCAGGTGGAGGCCGAGAATCAGGAGAGCATCCACAATCACAACGCCTACGCCTGCATCCGTAAGGCGTGATCAGGCTCTAGCTGAAGGGGAGTTACCAAAAGGGGTAACTCTGTCCGGCAACGGGCGTTGAGGTTCTAGTGTAGTGTATCATATTAGTCTTTAACAATTGGTTGGCTCCGTGCCAAAGCTTCCCGGGCTCGGCGGATTTTCTCCAGGATCACTGTTCCGTCAGCCCGCCACTGGTATCGCTGCGGCTTAAGAGTCCGTTCGGCGAGGTATCCCCAGATGGCATCCACCAGCTCGTTGGTGCTTCCGAAACTCCCGGGAAGGATCACGTCTTGGCTCAGATCGCGGAAGAATCGTTCGACCAGGTTGAGCCAAGAAGCACTGGTCGGCGTGAAGT
>JAPLUH010000430.1 GCA_026397675.1 Verrucomicrobiota bacterium | reverse complement strand
GGGTTCCCGAGGGGCTCACCGCCATCCTCATCACCCACGAGCACGGCGACCACATCAAGGGGCTCGGTACCTTGGCAGACAAGACCGGCACGCGGATCTACGCCAACCGCTTCACCCACGAGGCTATTCGACGGGAATTCTCCTCGGCGCGACTCGATACAGCCACCTTCGAGACCGGGGCCACGTTCACCTTAGGCGAGGTGGAGGTCCGCACCTTCAGCGTGCCGCACGATGCGGCCGATCCCGTGGGATTCCTCCTAGCCACCCCGGCCGGTAACATCGGCTTCCTGACCGACTTGGGGCATGCCACCAAGCTCATCCTCGAGCGAGTGAAACCTTCGAACCTCCTGGTACTGGAGGCGAACTACGACGTGAAGCTGTTGCAAGACGATACCCGACGCCCGTGGAGCACCAAGCAGCGGATCGCCAGCCGGCATGGGCACTTGTCCAACCACGCCGCCTCCGAAGTGGCCACAGCCATCCTGCATGACGGCCTGCGCCGCATTTACCTAGGCCACCTCAGCCGCGACTGCAACACCCCAGAACTGGCCCGCAAAACGGTCGGAGCCGCCCTGGATGCGGCCGGTGCCAACCATGTCCAACTGGAGAACACCTCCCAAGACACCCCCTGCCCCACGGTGACGTTGTAGGCATTCCGGGGATTCTTTGCGAAGAGTACCGGGCCGTCCAAGACGCAGACCGCTCGATCCTTCGATCAGCCTTAACCGGAGCGATTTCTGTTGGATCGGTTGTGCTGGCCGCGCCTTGTTGCGCAAGAGCTTGGTTGTTCGCTCGTCGTGGGCCTGAGGAGGGCCCGAGCTGGGCCCGAGCCTCGTTCTCGCCCCGTCTCGCAAAAGCATCCGACACGCCATTACGTTTCCCCCCCAGAAATCGTTCCGGGTTAGCGGGTGCGGAATCCGAGTGGGCGCGGATCATTGATTCCCACCCACCCTCGGGCTCGCCCTCTTTAGGCCGTGGGGATCGTAGCCGGTGATTCCGGAGTGTGGGTCTCCACCCAGCGGGCCATCAGCCACAACAAATCGCTGAGGCGGTTGAGGAAGATGAGGATCTCGTGGTTCTCCACCTCGCCGGAATCGCGCAGCACGAACACGCGCCGTTCAGCGCGGCGGCAGGTAGTCCGGGCCACGTCGAGCGCCGCGGAGTGGAGGGTCATCCCCGGCGTGGCCCATCCCTTGAACGTAATGCTCTGGGCCTCAATCTGAACCACCAGCGCATCGAGCTTGGCAGTCAGGGTCGGTGTCACCGCCTGAAAGCCGTCGGTTAGGTAGCGCTGCGTGTCTTCTTTGGCCGTCGCCAACTCTCCCATCACGATCACCAGGTCTTTCTGGATGACCAAAAGATTGTCGCCGATGAAGGCATCGACGGCTGTCGCCCGAGCCATTCCGATGGCGGCATTCAGCTCGTCGACTGAACCATAGGCCTCGACCCGGGGATGGGCCTTGGAAACCCGGCGGTTGTACATCAAGCCAGTGGTTCCGGAATCTCCGGTGCGGGTGGCAATACTCATGCGGCGGAAGGGTGGACGCGATGCCGCGCCGCGCAACCGAATCAGCCGGACTTTTTGAGGAAATTACTTCCGCTCAGAGCCGTTCGCTCAGAACCGCCGCCCGTTTTTGACGCTGCGGGGGTAGCAGGTCCGATTCCCGGGTCGCTCGGGCATGGCTTCGGGCGGAATCGCCCCGTTGCCGCGCCTCGTCGATGAGCATCCAGGCATAGTGGATTTGGGTCTCTTCAGCAGAAGATCGACCCACCCACGGAATCCGCACCAGCAAGCTCTCGGCGTCTGAGAAACGGTGATGATTAATTAAGGCTAATGCGTGGTTGATCTGACAGGAAACCGACTCTGGTGACCGGTTGAGCAGCTGTAAAGTCAACCGAGCTGTCTCTGCAGGTTCCCGTCCAAGGGCGATCATCACGGCGGCATGATTGTGTCGGTACACCGGGTTGGTGGGTTCCAACTGGTAGGAGCGCGACACCGCCTCCGCCAGCGTGTCCATGTCTTGGGTCTCGGCGGCAACGCTGGCTAACTCAAACCAAAAAGTGGAGTCCTTCAGGAAGTCCTTTTCCACCCGGCGCAATAGGGTCGTGGCTTCCTGAGAACGGCTGGCTCGACGCAAGCCTGCGACCATGCGCGCAACCAGTACGGCATCTGGGGTTGGGCATTCTGCGATCCGCGCGAAGTCTGCTGCGGCGTCCAAGTCTCGCCTCAGGCTCAGGTCGATTTGGCCGTCTAGGTAGCAACTGTAGGCGCTCATTCGGCCGGCCAGCGAACTTTCACCCCGCATCGCGATGGCTGTTTGTCGCAAGCGATTCCAGTCCTGACGCTGCAAGAGCAGTTCAGCCGTCGCCAGCCAGAGATCCGGGGCATACGGAAACACCTTCACCTGCTCCAACCCCAATTCAACGGATCGATCTGCGAGACCAAAGGCCTGGAAGGCTTCCATTAATCCAGTCGCCTAACCTGGGCTGGCCGGAGCCCGCTGGAACGATTTGAGGCGATTTATTACCTCGGAGGAGCGGCCGGTGCGTGCCAGCAGGCGCCAAAGACCCAGATGATCGGCCAGTGATTCTTCGTGTCGCTCCATTCGGCGAGCAAGGGTTTGCTCATAGCCAGTGGCCTCCCCGAGTTGCTCAAACACCATGAGCAACAACTGCGAAGCTTCCGCGTGACGCAGGGGATCTGTCTCCGCGGCCAGCAATCGATCGCGGGCCGCCGTCATACCGGTGATAGGCCCCCAACCAGCCTCCCAAGCCAGACCAATGAGAGCCATAGGATCCGTCGCCATGAGGGCCTGCTTTTGCCGATGCCAGAGTTCCTCAAAGCGGTCCATGCGCCGTGCCAAAAACAATGAGCGGGCAAACCAACCGTTCAATTCGCCGGTGTCGCGAGCGGCCAGATCTCGGAGCAGAGCCACAGTGGCGTTGTAGTGACCTACATGGTCAAGAAACCGGGCAAAACGCAGGGCTTCGAGAGAATTGGTCGCCGATCGTTTGAGCAACTCCACGCCGCAGGCATATCCAAAACGCACGTCTTCCTGGGTCCATTTCTGAGCTCCCGAAAGGAGCTCCAGCGCACCCTGCCGAGCCTCCAAACTGGCAGGGTCATTGGCCAAGGCGGTCTTCCAGGCCGTGACAGACTCGGGGAGCTTTCCTGCAAGTCCGGTCGCCCGCGCAGTCCGGATCAATGCCCGAGATTGGAACTTATCGAGCAGGCTTACTCGATCCGGCGGGTCGATTTCCGGAGTAGAAACCACAAACAAGGGGGTCACCGCCACCAAAACTGATCCGACCAACGCGGCCACCGCAATCGCAGCCCAGCGAAACGAACGGTCAGTGACGAGAACCCTCAGCAAACTGTTCTCAATGGGTTCAACACTGTCCTCTTCGAGATCGGGCTTCTTTGAACCCAGCGGATCATGCGGGATTTTTGACGAACCCGGTGTCCCAGAAATCATTCACTCTACATCGGCAACCATCAGGATTTTTGAAGCGCTGATTGCTTCAATCGTCGTCCGCGGAGCGAGGACAGCGGGTATCAGGAGGAATTCTCCCGGTCGCACTTCACGTTCAAACTCTCCCACTCGCACACGGGTGTTGCCCGAGACACCGCCCAGGACCCACGGCCCATTTCCAAAACTCGAGCCCCGGGTCGCCCCTGCTTTCAGACGGATTAGATCAACCGAGAACAACCGATGGCGCACCAGTGGTCGAACAGACACTCCCGGTGCCACGGCCGACCAGAACTCAGGAATGAGCTCCGAATGGGTGTCGGAAAAGTCGATGGATTCCAGGGCGGCCTCCCGGTGCAGCTCTCGAGGTTTTCCGTCTAGGCCCATGCGATTCCAATCAAACACCCGATAGGTCGTGTCAGAATTCTGCTGAATCTCGAAAACCAGGTTTCCGGCACCTAAGGCATGGGCCCGGCCGCTGGGCAGGAACATGGCATCACCGGCCCGGATCGGGTGGCGATGAAAGCACTCAGCAACAGAACCGTCATCCAACCGTCGAACAAACTCCGCGCGGGTGACTCCGCTGCGAAGTCCCACATAAATTTGAGCGCCCGGATCCGCCTCCGCGAAATACCACATCTCAGTCTTAGGCTCACCGCCTAGGGCCAATGCCTTTTCCGCCGGAGGGTGAACCTGAAGAGAGAGATCTTCGCGGCAATCAAGGATTTTGACGAGCCACGGGAAGCGCTCGCCCGCCGCCACAGGCCGACCCATCAGTTCCTGACCATGATGCTCCATCAGGTCCCGAAGTGAGGTTCCGGCCAAAGGCCCTTCGGCCACCAGCGACTGCCCCTCGGGTCGATCGGAAATCTCCCAAGATTCACCGACCGGGATGCCGGCCGGCAGGGACTTTCCCCACTGCGCTTCCAGCTTGCGCCCGCCCCAAAGACGCTCTTTGGGCAGAGGGCGGAAAACCAGGGGAGTCTCCAACATCAGGCCGCCACGGTGTTGGGTTCGGTGAAGTGACCAAAGGCCCGGAACTTGGCATAGCGACTCTTCAACCGCTCCGCGGACGTCTGGGCTTGAACTTCGGCCAGGTGACGCAAAAGCCCCTGCCGCAGCGTGACGGCTGTTGCCTCAAGGTCCAGATGGGCTCCGCCCAACGGTTCCGAAAGCACCTCATCCACCAAACCCAGAGAACTCAGGTCGTTGGCAGTGATCTTTAGCGCCGCCGCCGCCTTCGGGGCTGCCGTTCGATCCTTCCATAGGATGGCCGCACAACCCTCTGGACTAATCACCGAGTAGTAAGCGTTTTCCAGAATTAATACCCGGTCGGCCACACCAATGCCCAAAGCCCCGCCGGACCCCCCTTCACCGATGACACACGCGATGATAGGCACCTCGAAGGTCATCATTTCGCGCAAATTCACGGCGATGGCCTCAGCAATATGACGCTCCTCAGCACCAATGCCCGGGTAAGCGCCGGCCGTATCGATGAGAGTAACAATAGGCAGACCAAACTTATCGGCCATCTTCATTAGGCGCAGGGCTTTGCGGTATCCCTCGGGATGCGCCGAACCGAAGTTCCGCAAAATGTTTTCCTTGGTGTCGCGGCCCTTCTGCGTGCCGATGACCACCACCTTCTCGCTACCGAGTCGCGCGAACCCAGCGACCATCGCCCGGTCGTCCGAATAGAGCCGATCGCCGTGCAGTTCCTCAAACTCAGTGAACGCAGTCTTAAGATAATCCAGCGTATACGGACGCCGAGGGTGGCGCGCCAATTGAACCCGCTGCCAGGGCGTCAGGTTTGAATACAGCTGCCGCTGGGCCTCCTGGATCTTCCCTTCCAGCAGGTGAATTTCCTCTTCCCAAGAGATACCCAATGAGGGTGTGGCCGGCTGGGAACGCAACTCGTCAAGCTTGCGCTGAAGTTCGGCGATGGGTTTTTCGAAATCGAGAAAGTGTCTCATTGTCGGGGCGTCCACCCCTGTTGGTGAGGTTAAAGAGCCACCCTTGGAGTCGCAACGGTGGAGTTGAGAACCCCTCCTGCTGTTCATTTTCTGTCTTCCGCCGGCAGGATCCCTTCGCGACCAGCGGTGTGCAATGAAACGCCGATCGACTGCTAAGGCTCCCACCAAAAAGTCTCAGAACGACTCCCTCCCACGCCCCTTCTCATCCATTGTGGTGGATGGCATCGAGCGCGCACCCAGCCGCGGCATGCTCTACGCCACTGGGTTTACGAAGGAAGACTTTCAGAAGCCTCAGATCGGCGTGGCTTCCACCTGGAGCATGGTTACGCCATGCAACATGCACATCGATCAGCTGGCCGTGAGCGTCACCCAGGGCATTAATGAAAACGGTGGAAAGGCCGTGGTCTTCAATACCATCACCATCTCGGACGGCATTTCCATGGGCACCGAGGGCATGAAGTACTCGCTGGTGTCCCGCGAGGTGATTGCCGACTCCATTGAAACCGTCGTG
>JAPLUH010000081.1 GCA_026397675.1 Verrucomicrobiota bacterium | reverse complement strand
TTGGTCGAGGCCTACGAATCCTCTTCTGAATATGAAACCGATAGACTTCGTTGGTGCCTGGCAATTCACACTAGAGCACTTCCTGCAATCCTTCCTCGAGGTAGCCTTCCCAGTGATCGCGGCGGTGATCGATTGGAAGGTACCTCCCGTGTCGCTCGACAAGGACTTGCTTGAAATCTTGCCTGACGCACAACCGGATCCCGAGCGCTTCGACAAGCTGATCCGGTTTCGTCTAATCAGTGGGTTAGATGCATGTCTGTGGATCCACTTCGAGTTCTATAATCACCCAGATCCGGACCTGGAAGATCGTCTCAACAATCATTGCCAACGTTTCTTCGACCGTTTCGGGGTGGGGGTGACGCACGTGACCGTCTTGGCCGGTGAGGAATGAGGGTTAGTGGTGTGCCCGTCACCGCACTGAGGTGCGCCACGACAAGATGGGTTACGACAGGGAGTGAACGACTAGGCCCGATAGCTGGATTATTGTCGGTCGGATTTTTCGGCTGAAAACGTTTCGGTCACGGCCGTGCCGAGATCGTCGGTGCGGGTCCGTGGGGCCTCGTCGATGTCCGGGCGTTCAGGTGCTCCCCAACGGTCTGCTGGGCTTTTAGCCGCTGGTGGAGTAGCCTTCTCGGATGATTCGTTTCGGCTCGTTGGAGCTGAAGTCCAACCTGTTTCTGTCGCCGCTGGCGGGCTACACGAACTTGCCGTTCCGTCTGGTGGCGCGGGAGATTGGCGGGCTCGATTTGGCGACGACCGACCTGGTTAACGCGAGGTCGCTCATCGAGGAAAATCCCAAGGCCTTCAAGCTCATTGAAACCAATGAGAAGGATCGGCCTCTGGCGGTGCAGTTGTTCGGTTCCGTGCCCGAGGAGATGCGCGATGCGGCGGTGATGCTGCAGGAGCGCGGGGTGAGTGCCATCGACATCAACATGGGATGCCCGGTACGCAAGGTGTGTCGGGTGGGTGGCGGTTCGGCGATGATGGTGGAGCACGAACGGACGCAGCATCTGGTGCGGACGATGGTGGATGCGTTGCGTATCCCGGTGACGGCCAAGATGCGCTTGGGTTGGGATGACGACACATTGACAGCCCCAGCCCTGGTCCGGGCGCTGGAGGATGCCGGTATCGCCGGGGTATTCATTCATGGGCGGACCCGGGAGCAGGGGTTCTCGGGCTCGGTGAATCTTGCGGGCATTCGCAAGGTGGTGGAGGCGGCGCGGACGATCCCGGTGATTGGCAATGGCGACGTGACGACGCCCGAGGCGGCAGTGCACATGAAGTCTGAGACGGGGTGTGCAGGGGTGAGCGTGGGGCGTGGGGCTTTTTATGATCCTTGGATCTTCGTGCGGACGCGGGCGCTGATGCAAACGGGGGTGCTGCCGCCAGAACCTGGCATCGAGGACCGGGTTCGGGTCATGTCTCGGCACCTCGACCTGATGGTGGAGGTCTTCGGGGAGCGGCATGGCTGCGTGATGTTTCGCAAGATCGGCCCGTGGTATGCCAAGCGCTTTGGTCCGGCCAACGAGTTCAGCAAGAAGATCGTGCGGATGGAGTCCCGGGCCCAATACCTCGAGATCGTGGACAGCTACTTGCGCTGGCGTCGGCAGTTCTGCGACGAGTCGGGCCACTTGCTGCCGCGCTACCAGTTGGCACCGATGGTGGCCAGTTTCATGCGCGAAGATGGAAACTCCGATGAACCTGCCAGCATTCGGCGCGAGGCCATCCCAGTGCCCAAGGGCCCGGTCGAGGTCTGGTGACGGAGGCGTGGCCGAGGGACTGTAGACCGGGCTTGCGGAGCGGGGCTCAAGGGTGCGATGGGTCCCCAATCGGTATGAGCCTGATACCATACCGTCCGGAAACCGTCCCGAGACCGACGGGGTCTTGATACCCACGATTTTGGATATCCCGGGGAAGGGTCGTGGTTAAGCGCGCTTTTCGGCGACCACCCAGGCGTTGAAGAGCCCGTATTTCAGGGGGGAAGCATTGAGGAGCAAGTTGATCCAGCCGGGCACGGTGCGGTCGGTGCAGGCCACCTCAACGAGGCGGGCTCCGTTGCGCTCGAGGAAGAATCCCATGTCGAGGGCGTTGGTGCAGACGATGGCGTCGTCGTCCGGGGTGAACGGTTCCTTGATGATGGGGGACATCCGCTCGAAGCGAACCTGATCGGGCGTTTGCCGCATGGCTTGTCGCCGCGCGAGCAGGCCTTGGAGGTTGTGCCACTTGTTGCCGAGGCCCCGCATGCGCGGATGGTAATCGCGCCAGCCGAGGAATCGCAGAAAGTTGGGACTGCTGAGGATGATGCGTCCGCCCGGGGCGCAGACGCGAACCGCTTCGGCGATGAAGCCTTCCGGATCTTGCACGTGTTCCACCACGTTCAGCGCACCGACTCGCTGGAAATTTCCGTCAGGGTAGGGGAGTCGGTTGCCGTCATACAGCAGGCATCGGTCGGTGAAGGCTCGGGTGCGCTCGATGTTCGGTGCCGAGACATCCACGCCGTGCGCCTCGAAGCCCTCGCGCGTCAGTTGGGCTACGACCTGGCCGACGCCGCATCCGATGTCCAACACCCGGGCACCCGGTGTCTTGGGGCGAAGGGCCTCGGTGAACTTGGCGTAGAAGGCCGCGTCCCAGTTGGCCAGGATGTCGGCATAGGCCAGGTCATTGCGGACGTGGTCGAGATGGCTGGGCGTGGAGGCCATGGTCAGTCGGCGCTGGAGGGCTTGGGTGCCAAGATGAGGATGCCCACCAGGAGGAGGCCTGTGGCGACGGCCGCGAGGCTGACCCACAAGGTTTGGTGAGGCGGATCAAAGCGGTACTCGACGGTGTGTTCGCCGGCGGCGACCGAGACTCCTCGCATGAGAAAGTTGGCCCGCAGCAGTGGTGTGGATTGACCGTCGACTGTCACTTTCCAGTCGGGGTGCCAGCGGTCATTAAGCAGCAGAATGCCGGGCGCTGTGGAGCGGGTCTTCACTGTGATGTGCTTGGGTGCATAGGCCACGATGGAGGCCTCCGCGGTAGACGGACTGGAGGCGGGTGCCCCTCCGCTGAGCGCTTCCGACACGAGAACTTGTCGGGCCGGATCAAACTCCATCGACCGCAGTCGCTGCAGCACTTGAGTGTTGTCGAGGCCAGCCTGCCAATCGGTGTAGAACTTCGCACGCGGTAATGCACCGGTGAACTCGAGTACGGCAAAGGGTCCCGTTTCGGAGGCGGTGGCCGTGAGTAATTGCACCATGTCGGCGGTGGCGGTTGAAGCGTTGGGGGGCGTGACTCCCGGCTTGAGCCCGAGACCGAAGGGCATCTTCAGGCGGATGCGCTTCTGGACGGGATCCACCATGCCGTTGAGCTGGTCGACCACCTCTTTGGATCCGAGGATGTACCGGGTGTTAGTGAGCTGCCACAGGCGGCCGACCAAGGGTAGATTACTTTGATTCTCGAGCAGGCCCAGTGCGGCAAAATAGGCGGTCTCCAGCTCGGGCACACGGGGCATCTGGGAGATGTCCAGAGACTGGATATTAAAATACTGGAACTGGTTCTCGAGCCATTCCTTCTGCAGGTAGGTCCAGGAGAGGGCCGACTCACCCCCGACGAGCGGTCCCTGGCGGTGCGGATCGAGGAAGGCG
>JAPLUH010000301.1 GCA_026397675.1 Verrucomicrobiota bacterium | reverse complement strand
GATTGTGGGTGTGGGCGGCAATGTCTGCGGTGGCTGCCACATGCAGCTCACCACCCAAGCGGTGGTCTCCGCCAAGGGGCAGTCCGAGTTGGTCGCCTGCCCCACTTGCAGCCGGATCCTCTATTTCACTGCCGACATGGGTTAAATCGCCCGGCGAACCGACAGCTTCAAATCGGATGTCTCCGACCGAGCCCTCGGTTCAGGGCTTGGATTTTAACTCGCTGAGGTAGGCCAACACGTCGGCCACCTCGAGGGCCGTCAGTGCGTCCATCAACCCCTCAGGCATGGCGGACACCGGCGAGACTGTGTCGGTGAGCACTGTGTTGAGTGGCACGGTTGTCACAACACCCCCTGGGCCTTGCAGGGTCAACTTCAGGGCATCTCGGGAGACCAAGAATCCGCTGTGCTGCAGGCCATCTCGGGTTTCCACCTGACGCAGGGCATATTCTGGGGCGATTTGTCGGGAGGGCCAGCGGATGTGATCGAGCAGCGTTGCCGGGGTGTACTTGGAGGCAATTCCATCCAACGGTGGGCCAAAGCGTTGTCCCTCGCCTTGCACCTGGTGACACCGGCCGCATTGAGGGCCTGAATCGCCATGGAAGAGAGACCGACCGCGTCGGGCATCGCCCGTGATCCCATTGAGCACAGCCGCATCCCACCCCTCACCCAAGACCCGACGTCGTTGGGAGGCCGGGAGGAACCGCCCGAACAAATCCCGAGTGGGCCCGTTGGTGGATCGCAAGGCCCGTTGAACCGTGGCCGCATCCGGATGGTCCTCCCGTCCCAAATAGGCCAGTGCTCCGGACGTTTCCTCGAGCGGCAAGCTTTCGGAGGAGGCAGAAGAAAACCGAGATCGAGCGGACTGCACCGCCCGGCTAGCGGTCGGCGCTGGGGACAGGCTGTCTATCCAACGCCGGACTAGAGCCACCCCATGCGAATCTACCCGGCGCGAACCTTGAATGGGCATCCGGCCCGATCCTTCAGTGCTAATGCGGTAGAGGACCACCGACCGCCACGAATCACCCGGTGCGATGAGGCGCGCATCGGTTAAACCAAACCCTCCCCGCGCGGGCATTACATCCATCAGGCGACTGTCGGACAGGGGGCGATCATAATTGAGGAAGAGCGACACAGCCCCACCCGCACCCCACCGGTGGCAGTGAGCACAATTGGCATGCAGCCAAGAGCGCGCCCGGGATTCTAATTTGGCAGTCTCATCCGAGGGTGAACTCAACCGAGCCAGTGCACTCAGGTCATCATGGGTTTCAATGACTCCCAGACTCACCAACCGACCGGCCTCGCCCGGGACGCCGTTGCCGAGCAATTGCTCGAAATTGAAGGCCAGTGGCGGACCCGCCCACGTGTTGTGGCATCGCAGACACTCGGCGCGCGAGGCGAAGCGCCAGGACTCGGTACGAACCCCGCCCGTCTCTCGAGCATCACGAAGAGTCCACTCACCGACCGCGCCACCCGCCGGCACCAACTCCGCGTCGGTCCCGGCCTCATTCCACCGATAGCTGTAGGCCTGCCAACCGTCGCCGCTTTGATGCAGGAGCTGGGTTTCTATTGGACGCGCGGATTCTGGCCGCCCTGCTTCTCGGTCTAAGCTCAAGGTTTTTACCAAGACCGACTGGTCTGGAAACTCCCAGCGACGTTCATGCGACTCGCGCCCGACCTTGGTCTTCACAACACCCTGCCCCGGAATGGCCGCCCATCGCCGCGCCCGCGCGTGATCCGACCACTGGGAAGCGTTGACGGCGTATTCTACCACGCCCGGTGCTGCGACCGCTCGGGCCACATCGGCAAAGAGCCCGGTCTCGGACAGTCGGCGCGGGAAGGCACCACTCGGGCCCGGGCCTTTGCGAGCGCTCAGGCGATAAATCCCCGCATCAGGGCGGTAATCCATCACTAAGAGACCACCGGCGGGATCGCGGGCAAAGGCGATGATCTTCAGGGGCGTGTCACACAGTTCCTCATTCCAGACGATCCGATCTCCCTCCAACCGGAGCCCGCGGATTTTGCCTGTTTCCCAATCGCCGAAAACATACGTCCCCTTGAGCTCGGGCAATCCGTCGGCTCCGTCATGGAAAAAGCCTCCGGTGATGCTGGCAAACTCACTGTGCGGCAAGGCCAGCACAGGCTCTTGGATGGGGGTCGGCGGTTGCTGGGTTGCATTGACCAACTGAGGCCCTTCCATGCGGCTCCACCTGCCATTGTAGCCGCCGGTCTTAATCCGGTGGACGGTTTCCCAGAGTTCCCATCCCACATCGCCCACCCACAAGGCCCCATCCGGGCCAAAGGACATGCGCCACGGGTTACGAAACCCATAGGCCCAAATCTCGGGCAACGCTCCGTTGCGACCAATAAACGGGTTCCCCGGGGGGATGGAAAAAGCGTTGGTACCCGAGGGGTGATCGACATCGATGCGGAGAATGCAGCTTAAGCGATCGTCGAGATTCTGCCCCGTGAGCAACGCATCGGGCGGCTCCGGAGCGGCCGCATCGCCCGTGGAAATGTATAAAAATCCGTCCGGACCGAATTGGAGCGAACTGCCGTTGTGTCCCCCGCCCATCCAAGTCAGCAGGAGTTGTTCGCTCGCCGGATCCACCCGTGGCGGGTCGGTGGGTTCCACGCGGAATCGGCTCAACCGCGTGCCGGCCGGATCGCGATCCTGAGCGACATAAACCAAATACAGGAATCGGTTAGTGGCGAAGCCCGGATGGAAGGCCAATCCGAGAGCCTGCGCAAAGGGACTGCGAACCTTGCTCAAATCGAGGGACACATCGGCGGCGGCGGCCTCAGGACCGGGAACAAACGAAACCAAGCGCCCACCGACCTCCAACACCCACAACCGTGATCCCAATGGATCATAGGCCAATTCCACTGGATCCTTGAATTGAAGCCTCGGAAACACACGCTCCACTTGAACCCTCGGGGGCGGCTCCGGAGAACCTTGGACCCGCCCCGAAGTCCACGGCACACGCGGCTCGGCCGAGGCCAGAAAACCCAGCCAACACCCCAGACAACACCCCAGCCATGCGACAAACCACCTGCGGGAGAACATGAACTCACTCTACGGCGCGCGTGGCGCGATTTCAAACACGGCCAAAGGACTCTCCAACCGAACCCTAAGCACCTCGAAGACCCATCGGATTTATCGAGGGGGAATAGGACCCAGGATGCGGACCTCGAACGGGGCCAGAGCGGGGATCCAGCCGTCGACGTCCACGGCCATTTCTTCTCCATTGCAAACGTCAGGGAGGCGCACATCCAACCAGGTCGTGTCGGTGAGCCGAAGTTGCTGAAGTCGCTCGGTGGTATTGACCAGAATCCAATAATCACCCGGCTTAACAAATCCATTACCCCGCTCAACCGTTTTCACTGACCAGAGGATGGGCGGTTCCAAGGCCTCATTACGACGCTCGGTCATCATCTCGGAGCGCGGAGGCCGCCTCGAGGTGGCGGGCGCGGCAAAGATCGGCTCCCAGCGGCGAATTTCTTGCACCACGTTGGTTAGGGCTTTCCAGGTGTCCGGATGCTGGGGCATCTCCCAAGTGCCGTCGCGGTAGGGATAATAGACGACTCCGTCGGCCCCCAGAAGACGCGCTCCCCAAGTCATACTGCGCAATTCGGCTTCGGTGGGCGGTCTCGGGGCAAAGGGCGGAGGGAACGGCTCGACCGCTTGGTAAGCTCCCCAATCCATGGACTGGATCACCGCATAAAATTGTTTACCTCCGACCCGCGCGGCCGTCGCCCCATGGCGCATGTGCTGAAAAAAGGCGGGAACCGGAATCCACCCCACCGGATAGAAATCGACCATCAATAGGTCGGCCGCGTGGAACTTGGCGAGGTTCCATCCGCGGGCCACCACCAGCGCCGTGGGTTTCTGGGCTCCGGCCGATTTCACGGTGTCGCGGGCGAGTTCCACCTGTTCGGCCGGGACTTCATTCAAGTCGGGCTCATCGATGAGGTACCAACCCGCCAGGGCCGGATGCCGATCCCAGCGCCGCACGGTTTCGCGCACCTTGGCCGCGTCAAACGCGCTCCCGGCCGAACTCCCTGGGCTAGCAATCACTCCCAGTCCCAAGCGGGCCGCAGCGTCCATGTAGGCGGGATCGAGGCCACCCATCACCAACGAAAACCCCGCCGCATGGACTGCCTGCAAATCGGCAACACCCGGCACCCCATAGACGCCCACCGGAAAGGTTTTTGAAACCAATGGAATTGGGGCCGGAGCGCTCGTGTGCGGCAGGCGTTGGCAGGCGGACAGCACGCCCAGAATAGACAACAGGCCGATCCATCGAGCCCAACGTGGCGAGGGCAGCAGGCGCAGAAAGAGGGTCATGGGTTGAGAGCGAATCGAGGGAGGATTCAGGCGGCGAAAATCTTATGCCGGAGTTGTTCCACCGAGGCCGTGCCGGTCGTACCGAGTTGATGGATGACGCAGTGGGCTGCGGCCATGGCCAAGTGCATGGCCTCGGGCAAGTCTGCTCCGGCAGCCAGTGCGGCTGTGAGATTGGCGCTGACGGAATCACCGGCCCCCACAATGTCGATCGGCCCGCAAACCGGGTAGGCAGGCACATGAGCCACCGCGCCCTCGGCCGACGCTCCGATCATCCCCCGCTCCGCTAGCGTGATGAAGACGGGCCGCTTCAAGGACATCGCCATGAAACGGGCCGCTGAAACCACGTCCGGCGGATCCGAGAGGCTGCGCCCCGTCAGGCGGCCCAACTCCGCCGCGTTCATCTTCCAATGGGCGGCAGGCCAGCCTTCGAGTCCACGGCGGCTGTCGGCGACGATCGGCAGGCTTGGGTGGGCGGCGGACAGTTGCCCCAGACGCTCGCGAACCCGTGCGGTCACGACGCCGGTTTCCGGAATGTCGACTTGGTCCATCACCATCCAGGCATCAGCGCCAGCGGGATCGCCCGCAATGCGATCCATCGCCGCGATGACAGCCGCCTGGGCCTCGGCTGGCGTCGGGGTGAAGTTCTTAAGGTCGAGGCGACTTAACTCTTCGGGAGGTTGACCCACCCGATGAAGCAAAGGCTTGGTGTAGGTGAAGGTGTTCCGCCCCGGAACAGCCACAAAACCGTCTAGATCGACGCCGGGCCGGGCGGCGAGTGCGCGGTGCAATTCAAAGCCTTCGCCATCGTCGCCACGAAGTCCCAGGCATCGGAGAGTGCCCACCCCGAGCGCCACCAGGTTGTTGAGCACGGTGCCTGCCGCCCCAGGCAAGCACCGCACCCCGGTGATATTGTGCACCGGCAATCCGGTCTCGATGGAGATCTCGGAGCGGGCCGGATCGATGTCGAAATATCGATCGAGGCAAAAGTCTCCCAGCAGCGCCACCCGAAGCCGCGGATATCGACCCGTGATTAATTCGAACCGTTCGACAGTCATCCCAGGTCTCATGGCAGGCACAGTTGGAGGGGAATCAGAACACCTTCCCGACGATTGAACCTCAGCTATTCCTTGAAGATGAGCTCGCCATCGTGGCGAGTGACACCACGGAAGGCCGCCAAGAGTTGGGCGGTCATCGGTCCGGGTTTTCCATTGCCGATCACTCGGCCATCGACCTTTACCACAGGGACCATCTCAGCCGCGGTGCCGGTCAGGAACATCTCGTCGGCGGTGTAAATATCGTAGCGGGTCAAGTTGGGCTCGCCGACCTGGATTCCCATGTTCTTGGCGCATTCGATGACCGTGTTGCGCGTAATGCCGTAGAGGGCACCAGCGCTTAACGGCGGCGTGTAGAGCTTGCCCTTCTGGACGATGAAAATGTTGTCGCCGGTGCATTCGGCCACATAGCCCTCGGAGTTGAGCATGATGGCCTCCTCGACGCCGATCAGGTTGGCCTCAATGCGGGCCAAGATGTTGTTGAGGTAGTTGAGCGACTTGATGGCCGGGTTGACCGAGTTGACCAGCATCCGGGTCGTCGGGACCGTGGCGATGACCATGCCCTCCTGATACACCGAATCCGGGTAGAGCTGGATGGTCGCAGCGATGATGATGATCGACGGTTTCGGGCAACGACGCGGATCCAAGCCGAGGGTTCCCTTACCCCGGGTCACGATGAGTCGAATGTACCCTTCGCGAAGGCCATTGGCGCGGCAGGTCTCCAAGCAGGCTTCCATGATCTGCTCTGGCGTCATCGGAATCTCCAAGAGGATGGCCTTGGCCGACCAGTACAGGCGCTCGATGTGCTCCCGCAGTTTGAAGATGCGGTTGTGATACATGCGGATGCCTTCAAAGACACCGTCGCCATAGAGCAGACCGTGATCGAAGACGCTAATGGTGGCGTCGGCTTCGTCGCGCAACTGACCGTCAATGTAGACCTTCATTGGTTTTTCTGGCCGGACGCTACGTGAGCGCGGCATCCGGCCGCAAGCGCCACCGCGAGGCCTTACCGAGGGGCAGCCAGTGACGACTGCCAGTTCCGGACAGGGGCGGCCTCGGATCGGGAGGCCTGTTGATCCGGCGGCGACAGACGGTTAAAGAGTGTAAGACTGGCACCTTTTGTGTAAATAGGTGGGACCGACCCCTTGACGAGAGAGGCAGCGGGACCGGGCCGGAGCAAGCATTGGAAGCGATCCACCCACCCCTCGCGCAAAGCGCAAAAGCAGATCCTCCCCCGAGCTTCCCTGCGCGCGCAGGCCAGGTCCCGCGGAAGCACTCACCCGCCAACGCACCCAACCTCCTCTCTTAAAAGAGTGTCCACACACACCGATTTGGAGTCTGTCCCTAATCACTAAAAATAAGTAAGACTGGCACCTTTTGTGTAAATAGGTGGGACCGACCCCGGCGGTGCCCCGGCAGGGTTAGGGGGGGAGGATTTCGAGGATGTCGGCCAGGGGGCGGCCTTCGGGGTCCGAAAGGGTGTTGCGGCGGCCGTAGAGGGTGGCGGGGCCGGAAAGGCCGAGGGCTCCTCGGATGCGTTCG
>JAPLUH010000313.1 GCA_026397675.1 Verrucomicrobiota bacterium | reverse complement strand
CGCTCGCCCCCATTGCCGTCAGTGCGGACACACGGTCCATGCTGAGCCTCCGGATCGTGTCTGGGAGACGGTGTTGCAACGGGTGGAGGCGGGCCAATGGTCCGGTGATCGTACCGTCGATGCGTTGGTTGCCTTCGAGTTGCCGCTCTCCGAAAAAATGGGGCTGGCCGAGCAGTTCCAATTGATGACCCAGCAGGGGTTTCAACGGATGGTGATCGACGGCAAGGTGCTGCGACTCGAGGAAGGTTTGGGCACGGTGAAACCGGGCACCGGCTGCGTCCAAATTATTGCGGATCGGTTGCGGCAGGAACCCGGACAGCGGAATCGGTTCCGTGAAGCCTGCGAAACGGCTTACCGCTTCGGTCAGGGACACTTGTCGGTCTGGAGTTTCCAAGGGACCGCGGCGGTTTCACCTCAACCGTTCTCTCAGAGGCTCCATTGCGCGGGCTGTAATTTGGACGCCCCCGAGGCCAAGCCGGCCCTGTTTTCGTTCAATCACCCGCTGGGGGCCTGTCCGGCGTGCAAGGGATTTGGGCGCATCATCTCCATCGATCCGACACTGGCTATCCCGGATACCTCCAAGTCCATTGAAGGGGGAGTGGTGAAGCCCTGGCAGACTGGCATGGGCATGGAGTGTCAGAACGACATGATGCGCAAGGTTCGCAGTGCGGGCATTCCCACCCGGGTGCCGTTCCGAGAAATGTCCGAGGACCAGCAGCGCTGGGTGATGGACGGGGAATCCGATTACGATCCGAAGGATCCCGAGAAGTCTTGGCCGAACAAATGGTACGGGGTGAGGGGTTACTTCCGCTGGTTGGAGAGCAAGGCCTATAAGATGCACGTGCGGGTGCTGCTGTCGCGGTACCGAAGCTATCAAACGTGCTCCGAGTGCCAGGGACGTCGCTTGCGCCCTGAGGCGTTGGCCTTCCGTTGGACTCCGCCGGGACAATCCCGATCGCTGGACTTGGCCGGCTTCTACGGTTTGCCGATTCGAGAGGCATTGGGCCTTCTGGAGGTGGCCGCCCAGACCTTGAATCTGCCATCGAAGGATCCCATCGGGTTGGTCTTCGGTGAGGTGCGAGCCCGCCTGGCTTACCTGGAGTCGGTGGGCCTCGGTTACCTGACCGTAGATCGGACCACCCGCACTTTGAGTGGCGGAGAGACAGCACGGGTCAACCTGACGACCTGCCTGGGTACGCGCTTAGTTAACACACTCTATGTCCTGGATGAACCGAGTGTTGGTTTGCACCCGCGCGACAGCCAGCGGTTGATCCGCGTGCTCCAGACGCTTCGGGATGCCGGCAACACGGTGGTTGTGGTGGAGCACGAGCCCGAGGTGATGCGTGCAGCCGACCAAATTGTGGATATCGGTCCCGGGCAGGGTGCTCAAGGAGGGCATGTGCTGTTTCAAGGGTCGCCGCGGGCCTTTCAGTCGGTAGTGGGTTCGCTGACGGGCGATTACTTGTCCGGGCGTCGCAGCGTCGGAGAGTCCCGCCAGCGGCCGGTACCCTTGCCGTACATCGGCGTTGTGAAAGGCGCTGCGAAAGGACCCTCTCGCAGCGCGATGCCCGAATCGGCGCGCGCGAATTTCGGCGTGCTGCGGGAGGCCCTGCCGACGATCCGATACCCAGCCACGATTCCTGCGCTGGTGATTCGTCATGCGACGGCCCATTGCCTCAAAGACCTCACTGTCACGGTGCCGCTGGGGCGTCTAGTGGGAGTGAGTGGAGTGAGCGGCTCCGGCAAGACCACGTTGATTCGGGAGATCTTGTTGCCCCTGTTGCAGGCTCGGCTCAATGCCGATGAGTCGACTACAGCCCTCGAAGAGGAAGTGGACAGTGAATCAATCGGAGAGGCTCAGTCGGCTTTGCAGTTAGCGGAGTTGGAGGGGGCCGAACACCTAGGGACGGTGGTGCTGGTAGATCAGTCTCTCTTGGGCCGCACTCCGAGGTCCAATCCGGCCGTGTACATTGGGGCTTTTGATGACATTCGCGATTTCTATGCGGCCAGTCCGGAGGCGCTAGCCAATGAAATGCCGTCCGGATGCTTTAGTTTCAATTCTAAGCGCGGCCAATGTGAGACGTGTCGGGGGGCCGGTTTTGAGAAGATCGAAATGCAGTTCTTGAGCGATGTGCTCATTCGCTGCGCGGCCTGCGGCGGTTGCCGATATCAGGCTCGGGTGGCTGCGGTGAAGGTGGCCCCTCCCGACGGTTTGGGTCTCTCGGCCCTGTCGATTTCCGACATTCTGGATGCGACGGTTGAGGAGGCGGTGCGCTTCTTGGCTGCCTTCCCGGATTCCAAGTATGCGCGTCGGGCCCTGATGAAGTTCTCTCTCCTGACCGAAGTGGGCTTGGGTTATCTTCGGCTCGGGCAACCGCTCAACACGTTGTCGGGCGGTGAGAGTCAGAGACTCAAGCTTGTGAGTCATCTGGCCGCCACTCCGGCAGCAGCGTCTCCTGCGCCCTCAGCGCCAGTGACGCCACCGGTTTCTCGGCGTCGCGCCGAATCAGGGCCAGCAGTCGGTTCGGGTGCGATAGGCAGATTTAAGCCGACGCTCTTCCTGTTTGATGAACCGACTACAGGCCTGCATCTGGAAGATGTCAGGATCTTGCTAATGGTGTTTCAGCGCCTGGTAGATCAGGGGCATTCGGTGGTGCTCATCGAGCACCATATGGAGCTGTTGCGCTGTGTGGATTGGTTGATTGATCTGGGCCCGGAATCCGGGGATCAAGGCGGACAAATTATGGCGGCGGGTCCACCAGACCACGTGGCCTCGGTGCCTGAAAGTCGCACGGCGCCCTTCCTGCGAGCCTAGGTGCCAACCGTTCTCAGGGTTCGCCTTTAAATCCCTCCACTTGACCCTGCCAGTGCAGAGAGTGAGCCTTGGCTGCGTTTCCCTGTGTTCACACTGCTTTTCTGCATCCAGTCGATGTTTCCTCGCCGGGCGGCCGCAGTTTTCGCGGTCGTGGTCGCGATCTGGAGTGCTCTCTCGCTGAAGGCTGAGGCGACGTCTCCGGCGACCAACGCCGCCGCCGAGATTCAGTCCCAGTTCCTGAAGCCCGTGTCGGCAGGCGTCGCTGGCTTCACACGACTCGATCTTCGGCAGACCGGGTTGAACTTCACCAATCGTCTCGAAGGCGACGCCTTCTTGACCAATGCGGTGGCCAACAATGGATCCGGGCTGGCCATCGGCGATGTCGATGGGGATGGGCGACCGGATATTTATTTGTGTGCGCTCCAAGGGCCCAATCGATTGTTTCGCAACCGGGGGGATTTCCGTTTCGAGGAACAAGCGATCGGGTCGGCCGCTTGCCCAGATCAATTGTCCACGGGAGCGGTGTTAGTAGATGTGGATGGGGACGGAGATTTGGACTTATTGGTCAATGGCATTGCTTCGGGGACCCGGCTTTTTCTGAATTCCGGGAAGGGGGTTTTTTCCGAGGTCACCGATTCGGGGTTGTCCCGATCGGCCACGCCCATGTCGATGGCTTTGGCTGACATCGATGGGGATGGCGACCTCGACCTGTACTGCGCCCACTACAGTGACATGGTCGCTCTAGCAGACCCCACAGTGCAGGTGAGCGTCACCCGCGAAGGGGGTGTTCCTCGCATTTCTCAGGTAAATGGGCAGCCGGCGACCCATCCGCGCTGGTTGGGTCGTTTCCGGGTGGGGCCTGAGGGCGAGGTTGTGGAGTTGCCCGAGTCCGATGGCTTGTACCGCAACGATGGCGGTGGCCACTTCACGCTGTTGACCCACGTCCCGGGGACCTTTCTGGATGATCAGGGCAAACCAATGGACCCGCCTCGGGACTGGGGATTGGGCGTTCAATTTCGGGATCTCAACGGCGACCGGTTTCCGGATTTGATCGTCTCCAATGACAATGGTTCGCCGGACCGTTTCTGGATCAACACCGGTCCGGGTACCTTCCGAGCTATGGCTGCCGATGCCGTGCGGCATGGTAGCCGTTCGTCCATGGGACTGGATGTAGCTGACATAGACCGCGACGGACACGATGACGTCCTCATTGTGGATATGCTGGCTCGAGATGCAGCGACCCGGATGCGGCATGCCGGCCGCGGCGGGCCCGGCTCCACCCCTCCTGAGCCTGTGGAGGTTCGCCCGGTGTTCAATCGAAACTCATTGTTCCTAGGTCGGGGCCTAGAGAGTTATGTCGAGACGGCCCTAATGGCCGGAATCGCGGCCACCGATTGGTCTTGGTGTCCGGCCTTCATCGACGTGGACCTGGATGGGCACGAAGACCTGCTCATCACCAATGGTTTCGACCAAGATGTGCTCGACCAAGACGCTCCCGAGGCCTTTCACCGGCGCAAGTGGACACCCGAGCAAGTCCGCCGCCACCGACAGTTCTATCCTCAGTGGCGGACCCCGAACGCGGCGTTTCGAAACCTCGGATCCGGACGATTTGAGCCCGCCGGCGAGGCCTGGGGATTCGCCGCGACCGAGGTGGCGCACGGGATGGCCCTGGCCGATCTGGATGGCGACGGAGATTTGGACGTGGTGGTGAACGGCTTCAATGCTCCGGCTCAGTTGTATCGCAACAATGCCGTGGCACCGCGGGTGGTCGTTCGACTTCAGGGGCGTGGGGCCAATCGGCAAGGTATTGGTTCACGGTTGCTGTGGACGAGCGGAGGGATGACCCAGTCGCAGGAGATCATCGCCGGTGGCCGTTATCTCTCCGGGGAGCCTTCGGAACGGGTCTTTGCAGCCTTGGGGCCGATTGGGCCAAAACACTCCTTAGAGGTGCGATGGCGGAGCGGAGCGGTGAGTCGATTCCAGGGCCTTGAAGCCAATCGCCACTATCAGATTGTGGAACCGCCCATCTCCGGTGACGCCGCGGAAAAGCCACCCGCGCGGCCGGCGGCGCAATTTATCGAATGGGACGGATGGCCCCATCCGGTTCACTCCGAGGCCCCGTTCGATGACTGGGCTCGGCAACCGGGATTGCCTCATCGCCCGAGTCGCGGCGGGCCAGTAGTCAGCGCGTACGATTTCAATAGGGATGGCTGGGAGGACTTGTTGGTTGGAGCCGGGCGGGGCGGACGCCTGAGTGTCTTTGTTAATCAGCAGGGCCGCTCGCTGGTGCGATTGGACGGTGCGGGGGCCGCTTCGGGTGATCACACCTCGCTGGTCGGGTGGGACAACGGCTTAGGAAATCACCAATTTCTGGTGGGGATCTCCAACGAGGAATCCGCAGGCAAGGAGCCCAGCCAGATCCAGATTTTTTCACCGACGGTCGCACCGACGATGCTTCCGGTGGGTCTCTTCAGCATGGGAGCCATTGTGCTGGCAGACATGGATCAGGACGGCGACCTCGATGGGTTTGTCGCTGGTCGAGGGATTCCAGGGCGGTTTCCCGAAGCCGCGTCTTCTGTGTGCCTGAGGAACGATCACGGAACCCTGGTGGTGGCCGACGACTGGAGCGTGCCATTCCGCAATTTGGGGCGGGTGAGTGGGGCGGTGTTTGTGGATATCGACAACGATGGCGACAGCGATTTGGTGCTTTCCCTGGAGTGGGGATCTCTGCGGTGTTTTCTCAATCAAGGCGGTCGCTTTGAGGACGTCTCCGAGTCGTGGGGTCTCAAGAACCACACCGGTCTTTGGAACTGTCTGGCCGTCGGTGATTTCGATGGCGATGGCCGCATGGATCTGGTGGCGGGCAATGTGGGGCGGAACACCGAGTACGAGGTGGTTCAACCAGCCCGCATGGGCCTGGTTTTCGGGGAATGGTTGGGAGAGGGAACCTTGCAGGTAATGGAAGTGTGGGAGCGGCAGGGAGTCCGCCGTCCGTTCCGCGATCGCAATTGGTTGGCGACGGTGTTTCCGGACCTTCCACAGCGTTTTCCTACCCACCGGGTCTTTGGCGAGGCGACGGAGTCGGCAATTTTGGAGGGCAGGGTGGGGGCCGAGCGTCGACTGGAGGTCAACGAGTTAGAGTCGGCCATTTTTCTGAATCGCGGAGGGCGCTTTGAGCGGCGATCCCTGCCGCGCGAGGCTCAGGAGTCTCCAGTGTTCGCTATCGGCGTGGCCGATCTCGATGGGGACGGGTTTGAGGATTTGCTGCTGGCCCAGAACCGGACTGAGCGCATTAGCCCTCTGAGTCGCGATGACAATGGGCGCGGCCTTTGGCTGCGCGGCGTCGGCGTGGGAGAATTTCGTGCGGTTCGGCCCGCGGAATCTGGAATTCACGCCGAGGGTGATCAGCGCGGTGTGACGGTACTGGATGTGGATCAGGACGGTCGGTTGGATGTGGCTATTTCGCAGAATCAGGGGCCCACCCGCCTGTACCGCAACACTCGAGCCAAGCCGGGTCTGCGCGTTCGTCTTCAGGGATCCGTCGCCAACCCATCAGGAATCGGGGCCCAGTTGCGCCTTCGATACGCCGACGGCACTGATGGAGCGGTGAAGACCGTCTTGGCAGGGTCGGGATCGGGCGGGCAGGACGGGTGGGTTCTGGTGCTCGCCGTGCCACAGCCTGCCACCGAGCTTCACATCCGTTGGCCGGGCGGGCGGCAACAGACCGTTTCGGTGCGTCCGAATGACCGCGAGCTCTCGGTGAAGGGGCCTTGATTGAGAGTTAAAGCAGGGGTCCTTCTGCGCGATTTCGGAAATCGTCTTTCTTCGGGGCTTGTTTCGGGTGATGTTGGCCGAGATGGATTCGAAAAAGCTGGCCCTCGCCTGCAGGGCGTTGGCCGATAACAAGAAGGCGGAAAATCTGATTGTGCTGGATGTCCGAGAGGTGTCCACCGTGACTGACTTCTTCGTAATCGCCACCGGCAGCAGTGAGCCGCACCTGCGTGCGATCGAGAATGAAATTCTCGATGGTCTTCGCAAGGAGCACGACTTGAAACCGGTGCACACCGAAGGCTCTGCGCAGTCCAATTGGATTGTTGCCGATTTCTTTGACGTCATCGTCCACATCATGAAGGCCGATGTGCGTGCGCATTATGACATAGAGGGCTTGTGGGCCGATGCCGCGCAGGTGAAGCCGACGGCCACACGAAAGAAAGCAACCAAGACGGAGTAGCACCTTCCGTTTGGGTCCAATTTTGTGAATCCCTCCGACGCCTCTATCCACGCGTGGAAGCCGATGGCGGGTCGGTCGGGGCTGTGCTTGTTGCTCGGAACTCTGGGTTGGGCGCTGGCAGGTCGGTGGCCGTCGGTATCTACCGCCGCCTTCATGTTCGCGTTCCTTTCCGGGGGATGGGATCTGACTCGGGAAGTGTGGATTGACCTCCGACTGCTGCGCTTCGACACGCACTTCCTGATGATTCTGGTGGTGCCCGGATCGGTGGCCGTGGGTGCGTTGGGGGAGGCCGCGTTGTTGTTGTTCCTTTTCTCGGCATCCTCAGCGATGGAGAGTTTTGCCGCGGGTCGAACCCGTCGTGAAATCGATGCACTTCTGAAGCGCGCCCCGAAAACCGCAAGACTCTTGGTCGGCGATTCCGAACGTGTGGTGGCGGTAGAGACCCTCAAACCAGGGGATGTGATTCGGGTCACGGCCGGGGAACTGGCGCCGGTCGATTTGTTGGTGCTGCGAGGTCAGAGCGCCTGCGACGAGTCCTCTCTAACAGGCGAATCGGAGGCCGTGCCTAAGGCCCCGAGCGATTCGGTGATGGGAGGGACTCTCAATTTGTGGGGCGTTCTGGATGGGCGTGTCGTGCGTCCAGTGGGTGACAGTGCCCTCCACCGCATTCTGAACCTCATTCTCGAGGCTCGGCACTTGAAGTCGCCCTCCCAGCGCCTCACTGATCGCTTCGGGACGACCTATACGTTCTTCGTTTTGTCGGCGTGTTTGATCACTTTTTTGTATCAGTGGCATTGGGCTGGTCGCCCTCCTTTCTTTGATCAGGGCGACGAGTTCAGTGCGTTCTATCGGACCATGACGCTCCTGGTGGTGCTGTCGCCGTGCGCCCTCGTCTTATCCGTGCCGTCGGCCATCCTTTCAGCCATCGCTTCCGGTGCCCGACGTGGTGTCCTCTTCCGCGGTGGGGCTGCCATCGAAAATTTGGCAGGCATCCAGGTGGTGGCGTTTGACAAGACCGGAACCCTCACCGAAGGCCGGCTAATCTTGGAGCGTATCGAAGTTCTAGCGGGTACAGAAATCGAGGCATCCGAGGCGGCTTCGGCGTTGGCTCGGGTCTCCAATCATCCGGTCTCACGATCCATTGCCCGCTGGGCTGACCATCGGGGGATTTTGGCGGAAACGGTGGAGGGCACCGAAACCGTGCCGGGCCAAGGACTCTCCGGCCAATGGCGCGGACGTCAGATGTTTCTGGGCAACCGCGATTTCGTGTCCCACCTGTCAGGGCTTGCCCCCGTGCCTCTGCCTCCTCCGGTGGAGAAAGCCTCGGAAACGTGGATCGCCGGCCCGGGTCTCTTGGCGCGTCTGGTGCTCAAGGACGCCCTGCGGGCCAATTCCAAAGCCGTCGTGGCACAACTTCGCGCGGCCGGGCTTCGCACAGTGATGCTTACCGGCGATCGGTTGGCGCCGGCTCAGGAAATGGGAGCAGCCGCAGGCGTCGACGAGGTGCGAGCGGCGCTCAAGCCCGAGGACAAGGTCGCGGCCATCCGGGAATTCCAGGGGCAGGGTCATGGAGTGGCGATGATCGGCGATGGAGTGAATGATGCGCCGTGTCTGGTGGCCGCTGATGTGGGTATTGCTATGGGTGCCCGGGGCTCTGACGCTGCCATCGAGCAGGCCGAAGTGGTTCTCATCAATGACCGGTTGGAGAATTTTCTGGTCGCTCGTGAATTGAGTGTCCAATCGCGTCGTATCATTCGCCAAAATATCGCTCTTTCATTGGGGACTATCTTGGTGATGGCGGTGGTTTCGCTGACCGTGTCCCGCTTGCCCTTGTCAGTCGGTGTGGCGGTGCATGAGGGAAGCACGGTGTTGGTCGTCCTCAATAGCCTGCGTCTGCTCCGGGTCCGTACGGTGATGCCGGCTTAATCGATCCTGAGCATCTCACTTGGGGCAGTGGGATGGGGGGATGTGGAAACGTGGTTCCGAGGTTATCGGAGGGTTGCGAGGTATTCGATGAGATCACGCAGCTCGCGGAGAGTGAGTGCTGTTGCCAAGCCTTCTGGCATGGCACTGGGTCCGCGTTCCCGTCGGGCGATGTCTCCCAGGGGGATCTTTCGGACCATCAACGTGCCCTCGTCGGTCGTGGTTTCAATGGAGAGGAGTCCCTCCGATTCACCTTTGACGGTGCCGCCGAACTGGGTTCCGTCGTGGAGGGTCAAGGCCACGGTCTCGAACTGCGGCGCGATTTTTTGATTGGGCCAGACAATGCTTTCCAACAGGTACTCACGGCTTTGTCGGCCTCCGATGCCGTCCAGTTTGGGGCCCACTGTGCCCCCGTCGTTGGCGATCTGATGACAGCGGAGACACTGCGCGGTGGGGTGTTCCCGGAAAACCTGTCGGCCTCGCGATGCGTCTCCCCCGAGCAAACAGGCCCGGAAGGCGGCGAGGGAGTTTGTGGATCCGGGCTCGGCCGCTCTGGGCGGGAGGGCGTTGGAGAGGGAGGTCCGGGCAACCGCTTCCCGGAGATCGAGTTCCAGTTCTGGAGGGAGTTGTCCGGTTTTCCAGCGTTCGATGGCTTGACCCAAGACGGGCAGCACCGACTCATGACTCAGCGTGCCCAGCACCGTCAGGGCGATTTGCGCGGTTTTTAGGGAACTTCCGGAGGCGGCCCGCTGTACGAGGTTTGAGAGCAAGGTCGCCGACTCGGCCCCGGCAGCGAGTCGATCGAGGTAGGGCAGGGCGGCGGATTGGAGTTCAGGGTCTTTGAGGGCGATGTGCAGCGCTTCGTCGGCCTGACCAGCCCGCAGTTCGGCCAGGGTCTCCACGATGGCACGGCGGATTTTTACAGGTGTCGAGGTTCGGAGGAATAGATCGAAGAGCGGCGTGCTTGATTCTCGCGTCCGGAGCTTTAACGCGGTGGCCACCACCGCCAATTGCACCTCCATCGACGAAGGACCACCCCCCAGACGCAGCCCGTATTCATCGGGAGTCTCTGGGTTCATGATTTCTCCGGCCACTCGGAGGAAGGCCCGTTTGGCGGCTTCGGTGTTGCGTTTAAAGGTCTGAGCTTCGGCGAAGTCGAGTGAACGCCCTAGATCCGAGGGGAGTTGAGGCAAGGGCATCGCAGCCGTGCCCCGGCCGCTGGTGGCTTCGAGGGCGGCGGCCAGCAGCGGGTTCGATGGAGCGGGCGGTGCCTTCTTCGGAGTAGGTTGGACCGGAGACAGGGGTTCTTCCCCCCGGCTCTGCAGGGAGCCGGTGCCTGTTGGATTGCCTTCGACGGGGAACTTCAGCTCGAACGGAGCGGCCCCACCGAATGCAGGTCGCCACAAGCCCACCACCGGGTCCAATGGTGGTGGCTGCCCCCAGTTGGCCAACGCCTCCAGAGCTCCGATGCGGGCGAAATTGGGCGCATCCCGGCGTTTGGCCAATTGAGCCAATTGCTGGGCATGCTGCGGTGCACCCAAACGGAGGCAGCTTTGGATGACTCGCGTGAGCAGGTTCGTGGGACAATCCACTCGAGTGATGAACTGGGCCAGTGCTGGCAGGCCTTCGACGCACGGGACGTCATAGAGTGTCCGGGCAGCGGCCGTGACCACCGCCGGATGACTGTCAGCAAGAAATCGCAGGAGGTCCTCCGAGGATTCTCCCGAGAAGGTCGGCTCCTCGTGACGAATCCATCGGATCGCACCGACGGCCAGTTCCCGGATTCGCGGGTCGGGATCCGAGGCCGCCTCGGCCAGGGCGCTTCGGGACTCGCCGCGCTCGGCGCGCTCGTTGCGGAGGCAGCGTTCGGCCATGGATCTGAGGAAGAGGTCCGCCCCACCATCCATGAGCACAGCCTGGCGGAAGGCTTTCCATGGAAATTGCAGGGAGAAGGGCAGGCGCTGGGCACTGCCCGGGTCTGGACGGGTAGGCCCTGTAGATTCGGCTTCGAATCGGTCCCGGCTGCGGTGGGAGCGGAGGACGCGCAATCCATCGATGGCCACTGCGCGGCGACCCATGTCGGGCGAATCGAGCAAGGCGACCAAAGCCGGATGTGCAGCCACGATCCCATTTTCTGCCAGCGTCTGGGCGGCACACCGTGCCAAGACGGCATCTGGACCGCTAATGAGTGGGACCAGGGATTGCAAGGCGCGGGTCGTGGCTGAGCCGGCCTCCCGTCGCGCCAGCTGCCCCAAGGCCCAGACGGCGTGTCGGCGTGACAACGAGGTTCCCTCCTTCGCGATTCGGACCAGCGGATCAAGGACGGAGGTGCCGCGTCGGGCCAGTTCCCATTGGGACTCCAGCCGGATCCGGCGGTCGGCATGGGCTAGCAATGCGACGACCTCCCCATCGGGTCGTTCGGCAAACCCCTCGGACAGGAGTCGGCGGACTTGTGCCACGAGGGTGGCCTCGGCTTCCGTGGGTGGTTGGGTCGGGGTGATTCGGTAAATCCGACCGCGTGGGGTTTGCCCCCAGCCGCTGACCCAGTCCAGGACATAGGCCGCTCCGTCGGGACCGAAATCCACATCGGTCGGCCAGCAGTTCCAGAGGAATTTCTCCTTCCGATCCACGACAAAGCTCACGCCCGCAGGTTTCACGGTGTACGCCCAGACGCCGCCCGGAAAATCCGCGTGTAAGAAGGTTCCGGCCAGACGCTCTCCGAAACCGGTTCCGGGATAAAAAGCCAGTCCGCTGGGGCCCTGGCTGACGGTGCCGGCCAAGGGCAAGGTCCCATCGCGGCCGCCCTTCCAGAGTTCTTCCTTCACCCACTGGCCGAAGCCCTCCATGTGCTGGTAACTAGTCCGCCACCCATAATCACCGCCATCGATCAAGTGCAGTACTCGGCAGGGATCCGCTCCGGCAGTATCGTTATCGACCGTCCAGAGGTTCCCTTCGTCATCGAAGGCCAGTTCCTGGGGATTGCGCAGGCCTCGGCAGAAAACCTCGAGCATACGGCCGTCGGGCTCGCAGCGGAGCACTCCGCCACAGTCTGGAAGGTGGATGCGTCGTCCTTCGCGATTGGTCAGGCTCGCTCCCCGGTCTCCAAAGCTCATGTAGATGCGCCCGTCGGGTCCCTGGATTAGCCCATGCAGGTCATGGCCGGAGACGCCGATGTGGACTCCGAAACCGCTGGCCAAGGGATTCATCCGTTGGGCATTGATCGGAGTGGTGGCCCGGGAGGCGCTGGGGTAGGGCAATCGCCAGAGGCTCGGAATATTGGCGAAATAGAGCCCATCGCGAGAGGCCAGCACACCCGCTGCCGTCCCATCCACCGCATTCTGAAACCCCTGAGCAACAATGTCCGAGTGATCGGCCCGTCCATCCCCATCTCGATCGGCCAACCGTCGCACAACTTCGCTCTCCCGCGTCAAAACGCTCAGGTTGGTGGCAAAGGTATTGGTCAGGAAGGCACCCCGGTCGGCGACGCTGCGAAACGCCATGTCGGCCAAGAGCCAGTTGGTTTTTTGAGTGATGTCGAAGACGCTGATGGCCCAACGGTCTGACTCGGCCAAATAGGCTTGTCCTTTGCCATCAAACGCAAACGCCACGCTGTTGCTCAGTTGGGGTTCCGCAGCCCAGACATCGAGCCGGAGTCCGGATCTGAGTTGAAACCGCTTACTTCCCTCGGTCGCCTCGGACCAGGCCGGCGAGGGAGCCCCGTGTTGGGCCAAGAGGATTCCGGCAAGGCCTAGAAACAGGGAGCCGATGAGCCTTCGCATGGGTGAAGCCTAGACGGAGGAGCCGATCCCCACGAAAGCCAAAAGCCGCAAAAAATATATTCATGTTACGGGGTCGTTACAAAAATCTTTTCAGAATCTGAGGTTTGCGGCCTACTGTCCCTTCTGCGCGTTGCGCATTTGTTTACAAAAATGGAAACCTCTCTGATCACCTTGGTGGTGAAACCTGGTGAAGCCGATCGACTCATAGCCGGACACCCTTGGGTTTACTCCAGCTCCATCCAACGCAGTTCTGAACCGCCCACCGACGGTGATTTGGTGCAGTTGAAAGACCATCGCCATCGATTCCTGGGCGTTGGTTTCTATAACTCGCGCTCCAAGATCCAGGTGCGAATGCTCTCGACCGAGCGGGTTGAGGTGAATTGCGAATTCTTCGTGGAACGTATCCGGGCCGCGTTGGCGGTCCGCAAGCGTCACATGCCCGATGCCACGTCCTTTCGTGTGGTGAGTGCCGAGGCGGATCAACTGTCCGGACTGATCATCGACAAGTACGGTGATGTGGTGGTCCTCCAGATTAGCTCGCTGGGCATGGAAAAGCACAAGGCGGACATCGTAAAGGCGATCCAAAAGGTGCTTCAGCCCCAGTCGGTGTACGAGCGCAACGAGATCGCTTCCCGGCAGTATGAGGGATTGCCTCCCTTGTCGGGCCTCCTAGCCGGAGAGCCGGTCGAGACAGTGGATGTCTCCATTAATGGACTAAAGTTCACTGTCGATTTGCATGCAGGACACAAGACCGGCATGTATTTGGATCAACAGGTCAACCAAGCCCGTGTCGGAGCCATTGCCAAGGATGCCGTGGTCTTGGATTGCTTCACCTTCTTGGGCGGGTTTGCCTTGCATTGTGCCCGTGGCGGAGCTCGCCAAGTCATCGCGTTGGATCAGAGCGAAGACGCCGTTCAGGCCGCCCGTATCAATGCCGAGCGGAACCGATTCTCAGGCAACACCCAGTTCGAGGTGTGCAACGTCTTCGATTGGCTCAAGGCCAAAACAGCCACCGGCCCCAATGAACGATTGGTGCCGATGTTCGACCTCATCATTCTCGATCCTCCGAGCTTTACCCGGAATCGGGCCTCGGTGCCTGACGCCTTGCGTGGATACAAAGAGATCCATGTCCGCGCGCTGAAACTCCTCAAGCCCGGAGGCACGCTGGCGACCTTCTGCTGTTCGCACCACGTCGATGGACGCCTCTTCGAGGATGTGGCCCTGAGCGCGGCCTACGACCAGCGTAAGCTCCTGCGTCGGGTTGCGACCTACTCGCAGGCTCCGGATCATCCGATCCTGCCGAGCATTCCCGAGACGGAGTACCTCAAGGGAGCCGCCTACGAGTTGGTTCGCTGAATCGACGCGAAACCCGATGGGTTGCGTTTCATCTCAGGCAGAGCAGGTTGGCCCTATGAAGTGGGTCTTCCTGTTTTGCTTGTGTGGATTATTTCTGGTGATCGGATTGGGTTGCTCGAGCGTGCCTCGAGTGACCGACAGTGCTGCTGGCTTCCGTGCCATACGGGCCGAAATGGAAGCCCGACCGACGGTGGTGGTCGGATCTCCTGCGGAACGGCAAGGGATCGAGCGGCTTAAGCTCTTCTTATCGCGCATCGATGCCGAAGCGGTGCGTAGCCAGACCCTGACTGTCTACGCTCCAGACGCCTACCTCAACGACACCTTGGTGAGCCGGCGAGGTGCCACCAATATTCAGACTTATTTCCAGGCGACCGTGGAGGCCGCCGAGAGCATCACGGCCAATATCGAAGATGTAAGCCGCTCGGCCGACGGTTTCTATTACGTGCGCTGGACCATGGATGTTCGGATGAAGAAGGTCGCGGCCGGCGAGACGATTCGCACCTTAGGCATCACCTTGGTTCGCTTCGATGATCAGGGCCGAGTTCTCATCCACCAAGACTACTGGGACAGTGCAGCCGGACTTTGGGATCATGTTCCGGGGATCGGCCGAGGGATCCGTTGGATCAAGGGACGCCTCGAACAGTAAAAATCCCTGACGAGCATTCTCTGGCGGGTGAGGCACCAACGGCTCGCCATGAAATCGTCCCTCTGCTTCGCTCACCGCGTGACCGAGCCCATTCTCGAAGTTCTTAACCTGAGCAAGGTTCACCCGACCAGTGATGGCGGTCGATTGACCGTGCTCGACCAGGTGGATCTGCGCCTGTTGCCGGGCCAGACGTGTGCCATCGTTGGCCCCAGCGGTTCTGGGAAGACCACCTTGTTGGGATTGTGCGCAGGCCTCGACTCTCCTACCGGCGGTGTGGTGCGGTTGGCAGGTCACGATTTGGGGGCGCTCGACGAAGATGGCCGTGCTCGTATCCGCAATGAGTATGTCGGTTTCGTCTTCCAGAATTTCCAACTCCTACCGACCTTCACCGCGCTCGAGAACGTTCTAGTTCCTGCCGAATTGAAGGGCACCTCCGGGGCTGAGGAACGCGCTCGCGAGTTGCTGGGATGGGTCGGACTGTCGGAGCGACTCCACCATTATCCGGCGCAACTGTCGGGGGGCGAGCAACAGCGGGTGGCATTGGCCCGTGCGTTCATCAACGAGCCCCGCATTTTGTTCGCCGATGAGCCTACCGGTAATCTGGACCCGGCCACGGCTGTGAAGATTACCGAGCTCTTGTTTGAACTGAATGCCCGAGCCGGCACCGCATTGGTCCTGGTGACGCACGATCGAGACTTAGCCGCCCGGACCGGTTCGGTTCTTCAGCTGCGGGGCGGACGTCCGGTGATGGGCGATTAAAAAGTCGGCAGCGGGATGCTTGAGCGGCAAGGCCGCAGGCCCTCAGGGCCGCGTCGGAGCGGTTTCTCTCATGTTCCTTGACGGTCCGCGCTGGCAGCGGATCGGTGATGGGCCGATACTCCTCCCATGGACCCGGCTTCTGATCCCTTCATTGAGGCGCGCCGTAAGGATGGCGTTCTGCCCTGTAACTTTCAGGGCGAGACCCTGCCCATGATTCTTCGTCACGAAGAGGTGCGGAAGGCGGCCCGCGACTGGAAGACCTACAGCTCGGATGCGCCCTTCCGCGTACCGATTCCCTCCGAGGAAGATGTGCGCACGATGCGGCAATTGCCGGTGGAGACAGACCCTCCGGACCACACCGATTATCGCCGGATCGTTGAGCCGTTTTTTCAACGCGCCAAAGACCCTCAGATGATGGCGCAGGTCGAGGCGCTCATTGACGGAATGCTGCTGGAGGCCATGCGGCACGAGTCCATCGAAGTGGTGCGGGAGTTCGCCCTACCGATCCAGTCGCGGGCCATGACTTACTTGCTCAACGTTCCCGAATCCGAGGCCGACCTGTGGATTGGGTGGGGCATTCACGTGTTCCGGGATGGAGGTTCTAAGGGGATGTCGCTGGAAGCTTACCTGCACCAGCAGTTGGATCGCGGTGCGGCCCAACCGGGAGGTGATTTCTTTAGCGCGCTGGCCCATGCCACCTTCCGAGGGCGTCCTTTGACCCGTGAGGAGATGATGGGCTTTGGCAATCTGACGTTTGCAGGTGGGCGCGATACTGTGATTCACACGCTCTCCTCAGTTCTTGCCTACCTGGCCGGGCACCCGGAGGCGCTGGAGTTTCTGCGCCAAGATCCCTCCCGGGTAGTCCATGCGACCGAGGAGTTTTTTCGAGTGGTGACACCGCTCACTCACATCGGCCGTGTGTGCCCGGTGGAAACCCAGGTGGAGGGCATGACCGTTCCGGCGGGCGGGCGTG
The DNA here is from genome assembly GCA_026397675.1 of Verrucomicrobiota bacterium. GTDB lineage: Bacteria > Verrucomicrobiota > Verrucomicrobiia > Limisphaerales > UBA9464 > SXXZ01. The sequence goes on along the minus strand of JAPLUH010000313.1, from coordinate 2,960 downwards.
TCTCCCTATGCTGGGCCTCCGCCAATCAAGATGAGGCTGTCTTCGAGAACCCCTCCGAGGTGAGGCTCGACCGAAAGCCCAATCCGCACATTGCCTTCGGCTTCGGTGCGCACCTGTGCCTGGGCGCGGCCCATGCCCGATTGCTTGTTCGGACCCTGTTGCAGAAGTGCATCGATCGGGTGGGCCAAATCACCGTGCTGTCGGCGCAGGAACGCGTTGAGCGGGAGCAGGCCTACCAGCGGGTGATGGGCTACGAATCACTGGTGGTGCGTATTGCGCCTCGATAGCGCTCCTTGGTGCAGGTCCAGCGGACCTTGGGCCGTTCTCAGTGAGAGCGTGGGCGTCTCACGACCACAGTCGGCGGGTCTACATGCTTGGCGATCATGTTCCGCGGCAAGATGCCTCGCCAAGATACGTTGGGATAGACGATGGAATCCCGTCCGATAATGGATCCCGGATTGAGGACCGCATTGCATCCGATTTCGGCCTTGTCGCCGATCAACCCGCCGAACTTCCGGAGACCGGTGTCGATGGGAGTGCCGTCGAAATTTATCCAGACGTTCTGATTGTCGAGTTTCACATTCGAGAGGATGGAGCCCGCGCCGAGGTGCGCTTTGTGGCCCAGGATCGAATCACCGACGTAGTTGAAGTGGGGCACCTGGCATTGGTTGAAGAGCACGCAGTGCTTCAACTCTACAGAATTGCCCACCACACAACCATCACCCACGAGGACGTTTTCGCGGATATAAGCCCCGTGCCGGATCCGGCACCCAGCGCCGATGATGGCCGGGCCGATGATCATCGCCCCCGGCTCCACGATCGTGCCGGCACCGATGAACACCTGATGTCCTACATGAGCCGCCGGGTGCACCTCGGCCCCGGCGGATCCCGGCTTGAGGTTTTGGGCCAGGTAGCCCGCCAGCCGCTTGAGGGCGTCCCACGGGTATTGGACCCCCTCGAACAGCGCACCGTGCGTGGTCTGGCTCAGGTCAAACAGGTCGTCCACAGGGTAGGTCATTGGGCTTGAAGGCTAAAATGAGGGTTCAGGCGGTCAAGCCATCGCCCGGAATCTTGTAGGTCAAACGGTCATCCGAAATTGCTTCATCCTGAAGAAATGGCCGGTGCTCCAAGCGTCGAGTGGCGGTGCATCAACGGTATTTTGTTGAAGGACCAGACTTGCCTGCGGTCGCCTCTCGGCCACGTTTAGGCATCCGATGACTCTCCGCCTCCGGTTGACGATCCTCCTCTTCACGCTGGTCGGGTTATGCCGTGCTGACATGGCCCCTTCGCAGGACCTGTTGCCGACCAACACTCTCGCGGTGCTGAGCATTCCCGAGGTGTCTGCGGCCAAGTTGGCGTGGCTGGCGTCGAATCCGGGCCGCCTCTGGCAAGACCCCGCGATGGCTGCCTTCCGGAATCAGTTCGAGAACTCCGTTCGTCAGAAGTGGCTCACCGTGCTGGAGCGCGAGTCCGGATTAGAGTTGCGGGAGCTGCTCGACCTGACCCGCGGACAGGCCACCTTGGCTGTGTTCCCTCCGCTCCCGGCCGAGCCGGGTTCCGAAGATTCTGGTGCCAATTGGCTGCTGCTCCTCGACACCCGTACGGGTTCCGCCGCCTTGTCCAAGGCGTTGGACGCCGCTCGGGCCCGAGTGGGAACCAATACTCCTGCCACCGCCAAGACTCGAGAGATCGGTGATCTTCGGTTCACCACGGTCACGCTCGATCTCCAGATGACAGCCGCAGCCGGTGCTAAGTCGCCCGGCGCACCAGGTGAAGCCTTGGAGGACGAGGATCTCCGCTGGGAACTGTGCTATGGACAGGTGGGCTCGGCCTTCGTGGCGGGGCCGTCTTGGGCAGCGATCTCCAATGCCCTACCGCGACTGACCGCCACCAACGCCTCTCCGGGTTTGGGCAGCAAGGCGTCGTTCGGTCGTTTGTGGAATTCGACGCTGAAGGATCGGCTGGTCTGGTCGTATGTCGATGTGGCTTCGCTCTACGAGCGGTTTTCTCCCCGGTTGGAGGGTGTCTTTGGAATGCTGTCGCTGTTGGGTGCGGATCCGGCCAAGGTGGTTCCGGCCACCGGTCTGACCTCCATCAAGGCTGTGGGAGGCGGAGTGCAGTTCACCACCAATGGTTGGACCACGGAGCTGGCCATCGAGGTGCCTGCGGCGGAGCGCGCGGGTCTGACTCGGCTGATGGAGATCTTGCCGATGGAGGCGGGTTTGCTGGAAGGGGTTCCCGAGGGAGTGGCCTCGTTCCAGCGCTGGCGGATCGACGGCCCTGGCGGCTGGAAAGCCTTGGAGGCTTCGCTTCAGCGGATTTCTCCGCAGCTCTCTGACCTAGTCCGCATGCATCACTGTCGAATCGGCCGGGCAGGTGTTTAACTCTAACTTCAACTTGCAGCGCGATCTGGTGGGTGCCCTGGGCAATGATTTCATCACCTTTACTCTGGCTCCCTCGGGAACAAACCTGGTTCAACTGAGCAGCTCGGGTCGTATCCAAATGGTAGGGTCTCCGAACCCGGCACGGTTGGTGAGTGGGTGGAAGGCCTTGGAAGCATTGGTCCACATGCAGGCCGGGGCCCTGGAGTTTTCTCAGCGCCTTGGGGCAGGGGATCGCAAGGTGGTGGTGGCCACTGTGAACGCCAAAGGTGGGATCCAGAATGCCTTTCAATTGACCACCAGTTCCAATCACGTGGTGATCGCGAGCGACGCTGCCGCCATGGATGCCTATCTCGCGGCGGCCGCCCGAGGGGTCCCTGTGGTGCCGGGTCTGGCGGATGCGGCCGTCGGGGCCGGCGGAACGCAGCGGGGTATGTTTGGATATTCTCAGCCCCAGATCGAACTCCGGGCCACTTGGGAAACCCTGCGTTTGTCCGAGTCGCTTGCGGCCGTGATGCCGTCCGGCACGACGAGCTTGGAGATGGTTCAGACCGTGGAATCCTGGGCTAATTTCAAACT
>JAPLUH010000043.1 GCA_026397675.1 Verrucomicrobiota bacterium | reverse complement strand
GGGTGCCTGGCCCGTTGGGATGTCGCCGACAGCGGCGAGTAGAAAGCCGCGACCTCTGCATGGGGCTCCCCCGAACGGAACCTCGGGACCCAAAACTTAAGAAAGGGGAGAGAAAGGGGTCAGAGAAAGGGGTCAGTTCTTGATATTGGCTACTCCCAGCCCAGCTTCCTCCGGCGATACAAGAGATGGTTCAGATATTCCCGCGTGCCCATCGCCAGACGCTCGGCGATCCACCCCACCGTCATCGTCGTCTCCGCCCGCAAGCGCGCCGCCAAAGCCACCTTCACCGAATCCCCCTTGGGCCGAGTTTTAAGATCAGCTTCCTGCCACCACCACCGCTTCAACTCCTCCGCGATGATGAGTTCCGCAGATCTTCCTCTCGGGATGATCGGTTTCATCGGCCAAGATTCTTGGTCGGTTTCACGGAGCGCCTTCCGCGCCGATTGATGCCATGCTCTCGGCATTGATGTCGCAACGAAGCCTGGCCATCTGGAGTTGGAGGACCCTTTGGGCGGTCTTCGGAATCCTCTTCCATCCGGCGGTTGCAAGCCGGGCTGCCACCGCGCTGCCGACTCCGCGGATGACCTACTTGGACAACGGCAATGTGCGCATCGGAATGGATTTGGCGCTGGGCGGTGCCGTCACGTTCATCTCCGGCAAGGACCATCCCGGGAACCTCATCAACAGCGCCGACTTGGGCCGCCAAATCCAGATGTCCCACTACTCCGGGCCCTGGCCCTACGAGGTCGGGGACAAGAAGCCTCACCCCGCCTGGGTGGGTCTTGGCTGGAATCCCATCCAGACCGGAGACTGCCACTTGAATCCGTCCGAAGTCGTGGAACACCGCAACGACGGCAAGGAACTCTACATCCGCTGCCTCCCAATGCAGTGGCCGCTCGACAACGTTCGCGGCGATTGCGTGTTCGAGACCTGGACCACCCTCGAAGGTCCACTCATACACATGCGCTTCCGTTGCACCAACCGGCGCGCGGACCGCACGCAGTACCGCCCCTGTCCCCAGGAGCTGCCGGCGGTCTACACCATCTCGAAGCTGAGTCGACTGGTGTCGTACACTGGTGACCGTCCCTTCACCGGTGCCCCGCTCACGCTCGTGGCCAACGACTGGCACAAGCCCTGGCCGTGGACCCGCTTCCTGGCGACGGAAGGCTGGGCGGCGCTGGTGGACGACGACGGCTGGGGCCTGGGTGTCTTCAAGGCCGATGGGTTGGAGTTCCATGGCGGCATCCATGGGGACGCCCGGTCGGACAATCCAAAACACGGTTCGACCGCATACGTGGCCCCGATCCACCACGAGAACTTCGACCACAACATCGTCTACGAGCACCGGACCAAGTTCCTGGTGGGCCGGCTGGAGGAGATGCGTCGTCGCTTCAACGCGATGGCCGACCGCACGCCACCGGTGTGGCGGTTCCAAAACGACCGGCAACACTGGACCCTCCACGACGCGACCGACAACGGCTTCCCGCTTTCAGGGGCTTGGACCATCCACATCGGCGAACGCAGGGCACGGCTTGAAAGCGGCGGCCGCTGCTGGCGGGCGGAAGAAGCACCGTCGATGAAGCTGCGCATCGCGTCCACCGGAGGCCCGATGACCGCCCGGATTTACTGGAAGCGGCTGGGCGAAGAACCATTCGACCGTGAGCGGAGCGTGCCGTTGGAGTTGGCCGGCGACGGCAAGGTCCGCAGTCAGGTCGTCCAACTCGGGAGCTCACCGAGCTACAGCGGATTAATCACCGGCCTGGCGATCGAATTGGGCCCACAATCACCATCGGGCCAAACCCTGAGCCTCCACTCGATCGAACTCGTGCGAGCGAAGCTGCGGAAGTGAGAAATGGGTTTGCGCCGCGACCGGATCCAATTCGAAAACCGTTCCTTTCCCCATTTTGGCAGGTTTTTTGGCTGCATTTACAGCCAATTTTTGGTTGATTATCATCCATATTTTGGTTGTTTATAAAACGCATGATGCGTCGTCATCTCACCGAGCAGCTCTTTCAGGCGTTGGGGGACACACCTGCTGTCTTGATCAACGGCGCGCGGCAGACCGGCAAAAGTACTCTGGCCCAACTGCCGGAACTGAAACAGCAAGGTCGCCAATATCTAACCTTCGACGACCCCGGCGTTCTAACGGCGGCGAAGCGGGACCCCAATGGGTTCATCGCCGGTTTGACCGCGCCCGTGACGCTGGATGAAATCCAGCACGCTCCAGAACTGTTCACAGCCATCAAGATGGCGATCGACCGCAAGCGCGAACCGGGACGTTTTCTACTCACCGGCTCGGCGAATGTGTTGCTGCTGCCGAAGTTGTCCGAGTCATTGGCGGGTCGCATGGAATTGTTGACCCTCTGGCCGTTTTCGCAGGGCGAAATCCATGGCGTCAAAGAAGGCTTCGTGGATGCGCTGTTTTCCAAGCGGCCGGTCTGGGCATCAGAAGAGAACCCTCACATCCAGCGCGATGAACTGTTTGAAAAAGTCCTGTCAGGGGGTTATCCGCTGGCGACTGCCCGCAAAACCGCGTCACGCCGTAAGGCGTGGTTTCAGTCCTACCTGACAACCATCCTCCAGCGCGATATTCGCGACCTCACCCATGTCGCCGACGTGACGGCCGTGCCGCGTCTGTTGTCGGTGGTGGCCACTCGAGCTGGCAGCCTATTGAATTTCGCGGATCTGTCGCGCTCATTAGGGCTACCGCAAACCACTCTGAAACGTTACTTCGCCCTGCTCGAAGCAACGTTCCTGACTCAACTGCTGCGGCCGTGGTCGAGCAACCTCGGCCAGCGGGTCATCCAGACGCCCAAAGTGTTTTTGAATGACACCGGCTTGCTGGCGCATCTGCTGGGATTGACCGTTGAACGATTGAACGTGGAAGGCACTCTCGCCGGTGGCGTGCTGGAAAACTTCGTGCTGATGGAATTGCGCAAGCAATCCGCATGGAGTGAAACCCAGCCGGAATTCTATTTCTGGCGCACAGCATCGGGACAGGAAGTGGACATCGTCTTGGAAGACAGCTCAGGACGATTGGTCGGCATCGAAATCAAATCCGGTGCCACGTTGGGAGGCTCGGATGTCCGGGGATTACAGGCGATGGCGAACGCGGCGGGCCCGCGATGGGTTCGCGGCGTGGTGCTTTACACCGGCAGTGAGGTCATTCCTTTCGCAGCGAATTTGCACGGACTCCCGCTGTCACAACTGTGGGCAACTCACCCTCAGTAGGCGGAAATTCCAGCCTCCCTTTCCAATGCTAGGTCATCGCCAGTTCTCCAGGAATTTTCAGCGCGCCTGCTCCACCGGCATTCCCATCGGTTGCACTCTCCCTCCAGCGCGGTGTACACCGTGCTCGACTCCGCGAAGCGACTGGAGTGCTTGATTCCAAGCGTCAGTCGGGATGGCTCGTTGACACCGCCACGGGCCGTACCCTTCTTTTGCACAATGCCGCTCTGGCTCCATGTCGCTGTCGTGCTCTTCGCGGTAGCCACCGTGCATGCCCAGTTCGACAGCCCCTTCAAAGACCGTCCCCTCGGTCATCCGGAGAACCGGGCGCGCGTCGGCCTCATCCATCAGGACGAACTCCGCCAGTTCGCCGGTGATACCAACCTCCTCGTCCTCCCCGGCCTGATCGCCGATCGACGCAAACAACGCGTCGAAGTGCGCGTGGAACGCTCGGCCGTGGGAGCCAATGCCTCCTGCGAGTTCCTTGTCGTGAGCGAGTCGAGCGACCATGGCTACGAGTCCCTGCTCATCGCTTTCGCCAGGCCCAGCGACATCCACGCCGCGCTCCGCTTCATCGGGACAGAACCCGGCGAATCGTACCATCCACCGACCCATCGGTTCTGGGCCAAGGGCGAACGTTTTCAAGTCAGTGTCATCGCCACCAACGGCAATCCCATTCGTGTCGAGAATCTCCTGATGGATCGCCGCACCGGCACTGCGCTTCCACCAGAAGGTTTTCTCTTCACCGGCTCCCGGCGAATTCCGGCCCCAGACAATCCTCACCGCCTGGAGTACGTCGCCGACACCGTTCAACCGATGGCGATTGCCTGCCTCTTCAGCACGCCCTACGCGGTGCTCGAAGTGCCAAGAACGGTGTCCAAGGAAACGATTTACCGGAACACCACCGTAAATCCCGACTTCAAAATCGCCGAGGGCGCACTCCTAACTCTGGCCATCGAACCGGTCCTTCCGCTGGGTTCGAAGAGCGTCCAGGATCTGGTCCTGCAGATTGACGCGGCTCCCGGCACCGGAAAACCGCCGGGATCCAAGGTCGAAGCCTTGGCCAACCTCCGCGTCCAACTCCGGGAGGGTTCCACCGTCCTGAACCCCGATGGAACTTTGGTCTCCGCGGTCATCGCGATCGCGGCACTCGACCGCCAGAAGCGCATCCCCTTCCTCACGCTCCACTGGTCGCCCGCGATCC
>JAPLUH010000138.1 GCA_026397675.1 Verrucomicrobiota bacterium | reverse complement strand
CTGATCACCACCCAGCTCTACATTCAGGGGCATCCCGGCAATGAGAAGGACCCGATCTGGCGCGAGTTGAAGACCAAGCAGGATCGCGACGCCGTGACCGTCGGATTCAAGCCGATGCGTGGGGCGAAGGCGGGGGAATGGGCTGCCTACTTTGACCTCGTCTTGGGCGTCACCCCCGAGGCCTGAGCGGCCAGTTTAGCCAGTCCGAGGCGGCCTAGCCCACGACATCCCCCTGCAGGCCGGGTCCCCCCGATCCGGCGGCCCCCGCGGTCCATGGGTTTCTTGTCGCTGGAGCGCTTACCTTGGGCTGACGCCTGAACATGACTGAAGAAGAGCTGAACTCGACGCCACGGGCGGATACCAAGGCCTCGACGTACGCGGCCACTCGGCTACGTTTCCCGGAATGAACAGGGTCATGGAAGACGTTGCACGCGATGCGACGCAACTACCGAGACAACAGAGGCTTGCGCTGGCCCGGTTTCTCCTAGAACTCGATGCAGCGCCCTCGACCGAATCCGTCGACAACGATTGGGACACCGAGATCCAGGACCGAGTGCAGGCGGTGCAATCGGGTCAAGCTAAGGCACTCCCTTACGCTGAGGTTTTGGCTCGAATCGACCAGCGATTCGGGCCATGAGGATCGTTCTCGTGGCCGAGGCGGCGCAGGAGTTCGAGGACGCCGTCGCTTGGTATGAGGATCAGCAGTCAGGATTGGGGCGGCGCCTTCGCGACGAGATCGATTTGCACCTTCGATGGATATCGGACAATCCCGACATGCCGAGACTGCGACCCGGCGGCTATCGACGGGTCAATTTGCGTGTCTTTCCGTACTACTTGGCCTACATCGTTCATAACGCGCAAATCTGGGTTCTGGCCGTGGCTCATACGTACCGAAAGCCCGAGTACTGGATCGGTCGACGATCCTAGTATGTTCGCTGAGCATCTGGAGTTAGAGGCGACGTAAGCCTGATCGGCCGCTTTAAGAGACGCCCGGTCAGGCCACCGTGCCTACAGCGCACCGCCCCGCCCACGACACGATCCTGTAGGCCGGGTCTCCCGACCCGGCGTTCTTGTTCCATGGGTTTCTTGTCGCTGGAGGCCTTACCGTGGGCTAAATTTCAAACATGACGGGAGAAGAACTGAGGTCGCTTCCGACCGCTGAGAAATTTCAGATCATGGAAACGCTTTGGGATGATCTCCGTGAGCGTTCTGATTCAGCCCCCGTCTCGCAGGAAGTCCAAGATTTGCTGGATGCCCGGCGCGCACGGTTCCGCAGTGGCGTATCAAGGCTTCATGACTGGGATGCAGTGAAAGGCGAACTAGGACGTTCATGAGGCGGATTCGGATTTCCGAGGAAGCCTTGGAAGATTTCGCCGACGGTTTTCGATTCTATGAGGCTCAGGATCAAGGCCTCGGCGATTATTTCACCTCGTGCCTGCGAGCCGACATCGAGTCGCTTCGACTGTTCGCCGGGATCCACCGAGTGGTTCATCAGGATTATCATCGCTTGTTGAGCCGGGTTTTCCCTTACGGCGTGTTTTACACGTTGGATGAAAATGAGGTCGTGATCTGGGCGGTTCTCGACCTGAGGCGTGATCCATGGTGGCTTGAAACTCGGCTTGCCCGATAGCGTCTGCAGACGCCCGGTGAGGGCACCCGGTCTACGTCGCGCCCAGCCCACGACGTCCCCTTTAGGCCGGGTCGCCCGACCCGGCGTCCCCCAGCGCGCCATCCCAACTAAAATCGTTCCCTGACCCTGTTTCCTGACCCTGTTTCCGAGTCATTCTGGCCCTGGGTTCAAGCTAGCAGAGCCTTCACCACGGTTCCTGAGACATCGGTGAGGCGGAAATCCCGGCCTTGGTTTCGGAAGACGAGCCGTTCGTGATCGAGGCCCAAGAGGTGCAGGATGGTTGCGTGGAGATCGTGGACGTGCACCGGGTTCTCCTCGGTGTGGTAGCCGAACTCGTCGGTGGTGCCGTAGGTGACCCCGCGCTTCACGCAGCCTCCGGCCATCCACATGGTGAAGGCGTGGGGATGGTGATCTCGCCCAAAGGTCTTGCCGGAAACCTGGGCGACAGGCGTGCGACCAAACTCGCCTCCCCAGATGACGAGCGTGTCGTCGAGCAACCCGCGTTGCTTGAGGTCGGTCAAAAGCGCTGCGGTGGGTCGATCGGTGGCGGTGCATTGGCGAGTATGCTCCCGCTGGATATCGGTGTGAGAATCCCATCCTCGGTCATAGAGTTGCACGAACCGGACGCCCTCTTCGACGAGTCTTCGTGCCATCAAACAATTGTTGGCGAAGGAGGGTTTTCCTGGTCCCGCGCCGTACAAGCGAAGGGTCGCTGGCGACTCGTTTCGAAGGTCGGTCAACGCGGGAACGCTGGCCTGCATGCGGAAGGCCATCTCGTACGATGCGATGCGCGACAAAATCTCAGGATCGCCCAGCGCGTCATGCTGGCGTTGGTTCATCCAACGGAGTAGGTCGAGTTGCTCGCGGCGCTGTTCTCGCGTGATCGTTGCCGGATTAGCCAAGTGCAGGACGGCATCTCCTTGATTGCGAAATGGAACGCCTTGATGTCGTGAATCGAGGAACCCGTTTCCCCAGAAGCTTTGGAGCAGCGGTTGGCCGTCATCGAACCCGGAGGTCAGGACCATGTAGGCCGGCAGGTTGTGATTGTCGGATCCGAGTCCGTAGGAGAGCCAGGCACCCAACGTGGGCCGATCGAACATCATGGATCCGCAGTTCATCAGGTTGACGGCCGGATCGTGGACGTTGGTGTCCGTTTTCATGGAACGGATCACCGCGATGTCATCGACCACCCGGGCCAGATGGGGCAACCAATCGGACACGATGGTTCCGGAGCGCCCACAGGGTGCAAAGATGCGGGAGGATCCTTTGAGGGCAGGAGTGCCCCGGATGAGGGCGAATTGCTGATGGTCCTTGAGCAATTCGGCTGGGATGGGTTTTCCGTCCAGTTCCTGAAGCCGGGGCTTTGGATCAAAAAGATCCACATGGGACGGTCCGCCCGCCATGAAGAGAAAAATGACCCGCTTGGCCTTCGCGGCGAAATGGGTTCCGCGCGGGTCAGCCCGCAGCAAGGTGCTTAGCGCGATGGTGCCCAGGCCCGCTGCACTGTGTTGCAAGAAGGCTCGGCGAGAGGAAGTCGCCAGCCGTTCGGTGGGAAAGGGTGAGCGGTTCATGGCCGGCACAAGAATTCATCCAAATTGAGCAGGACCGCCGCGGCGCGGGTCCAGGCCGCTGCATCATCCAGACCTCGCGCGTGCTGCAGGGCGAGAAAATCGAGAAACCGGGCGCGTTCTTCCGGAGAAGGCTTGCGAGCCAAGGCCAGCTGGAAGCCGCGTTCGAGGCGGGTCGTATCGGTGGCAGGGGCCTCGTGCAAAATTCTTTGAGCCAAGGCCTCAGCCGCCTCAGTGAAGACGGGGTCGTTCAGGGTCACCAGCGCTTGCGTAGGCACATTAGAAACAGTTCGTTTGGCCGTGCACACGGTTCGGGCAGGTGCATCGAGCAGTTCCAGAGTGGGATGCAGCGCCATGCGCCGCCAATAGGTGTACAGGCTGCGGCGGTAGCGGTCGGCCCCGAGGCTGGGAGCCCATTTTCCGGGTAAGGCTCGTTCTTCCCAATAGTGTTCGGGTTGGTGGGGAAAGACCGGTTCACCGCCGCAGGCCAAAGTGAGCAGTCCAGCAGTAGCCAGAGCCTGATCCCGGATTTGTTCAGCCCCCAGTCGTGGACGCGGCGCTCGGGCCAATAGGAGATTCTGAGGGTCCAGAAGCCGTGCTGGATCGCCGGGGTTGTGTGCGGCCTGCCGGTAGGTGGACGAGGTCACGATCCATCGATGGATGAGTCGGAGATTCCAGCCGCTGGAGACGAGTTCGCGGGCTAACCAATCCAGCAGTTCCGGGTGGGACGGCGATGCGCCCTGTTTTCCGAAATCGGCAGGCGTTCGAACCAATCCTTGGCCGAAGCTGGACTGCCACAAACGATTCACGGCCACACGTGCGGTCAGGGGATTTTTTCCGTCGACCAGCCAGCGGGCCAGTTGAAGCCGATTGGTCGGGTGTGTCCCTGGATCCGTCCCGAACACGGCTGGGACTCCGGGTAAGACAATCTCTCCCTTTCGCAGAAAATTGCCGCGGACATGCACCCGGGTCTCACGCGGAGTCGCCTGTTCTGCCATTACCGGAATTTTCCGCACCGTGCGATTTGCCGGAGACTTTCCGGCCATGTCGGCGGGAAGCGGTGTATCGAAGAAGGGTCCGTCTTGGGCAAAGGCTTCGCCGCTGTGCACCACGTTGTTAAAAATTGCGAACAGCGAAAAGTATTCACGCTGGCTGATCGGATCGAATTTGTGGTCGTGGCATTCGGCGCATCCGAGGGTCAGCCCCAGCCAGGCGGTGCCCGTTGTGTTGACCCGGTCGATGACGCCTTTGATGCGGTATTCTTCGACTGGATAAGTGTTGCCCTTGGCCTGGGGCGCGTTCCGGTGGAACGCCGAGGCAATCGTTTGTTCAGAAGTAGCCCCGGGCAACAAGTCACCGGCTAGTTGTTCAATGGTGAACTGGTCGAAAGGCATGTTCTGGGCGATGGCTTTGATCACCCAGTCCCGATAGGGCCAAATGGTGCGCGTCTGGTCGTCGGAAAAACCGTTGGAGTCGGCGTACCGTGCCAGATCGAGCCAGTCTTGGGCTTGACGTTCCGCATAGGCGTAAGACGCCATGAGTTCATCGACCGCCCGCAAATACTCCTGATCGTTTGGGTTGGATGAAAATCGACGGAGCAGAGCCTCGGAGGGCGGGAGCCCGGTCAAATCGAGCGATGCGCGGCGCAGGAGAAGTTTAGGGGGCTGCCGCGGGTGCGGGTTTTAGGCCCTCTTTTTCGAGGCGATCCAGCACGAAGGCGTCGATTGGGTTCCGCGGCCAAGATCCATCGTAACCGTCCGGCCCTCCCGTATGGTCGAGGGGCCAAATGGCCTTGACTGGGAAGCTCGGTGTACGTTGGGGCTGACCGCTGTCCGGGCAGTTTCGCTGGTCTGTAGCAACAGGCGAGGTCACCCGGTACCCGTGGGAGCTGCTACTTCGGCCGCTGCCTCGGCTCGATTGTCGCGCCATCCGCGCGGGGTCAGTTTCCAGATCTCCCGCTGTGGATGGCTCGATAACCTCGGCACGATATCGCACAGGTAGGCGTACGGTTCGACCTTCAATCGGTGACAACTGATCGTCAGCGAGAACAGGTTGGCTGCCCGTTCTCCGCCGACCTCTCCGCCTACGTGCAACCAGTTGCGACGACCCATAACCACTCCCCTCAGCGCGTGCTCGATCGAGTTATTGTCGATTTCCGCCTCGGGCACTCCCAAGTACCGTTCCATCGCCTTCCATTGGTTCAAGGCATAGGAGATCGCTTTGCCAAAGGGAGTCTTCGGCGGCCTCATCTTCTCGAAGCTCTTGAGCAACTTACCCACGTTCTCGAAAATCGGACGCGATTCCTTGCTTCTCAGCTCCAACAAAGCGGGCAGACCGATTTTGTCCACCTTGGCCTGAGCCTCGATCCGGTACAGCCCCTGGATTGCTGCCAACAACTGTTTGCTGGGCGCCGGCGCATCCTCTCTCGCCTCGTAGATCTTGCGCCGAATATGGGCCATGCAGGCAATGTGCGACATCGACAACCGGCTGAGCACCGGCGTGTATGAACTGCCCCCGTCGGCCTGGATATGTTGGGCTTGGGCACCCGCCAGGAACTCGGCAGGCCCGTGTTGTGAGCGATCGGTGCGGAAGTCGAAGACCACCTCGGCCCAAGGCAACCCATACGCCCACAAGCGCGCCGTTTGCATTTGGCCATTTCGCAACTGCATCCGCACCGGTGTCTCGTCGGACTGGATTAGTGGTTGTAAGCGGATGTGGTCGGCCATAGCCCGGACCACCGGCTCCAACTGATCTGAGCACCATCCGACCCAGTCGCAAAGGGTCTGACGCGTCAGCGGAATGCCGATCCGATCAAAGGCTTGCTGCTGACGGTAGAGCGGCTTGTGCTCCCCATACTTCTGAACCACCACATCGGCCACCACCGTGATGTCGGCCTTGAGGCTGTCGTCGGGCGCCTCCGGCATAACCACTCCCCGGTGACACTGCTTGCAGACGCACTTGGGATAGACGTGTTGCTGGACTTCGTATTGAACAGGCAACTTGGCGAGCTTCTCCCGGATGTCTTCGCCGATCTTCACCAACAGCGGGTTGCCCGGGCAATGAGGGCACCGGCTTTTGGCCGGATCAATCGGATGCTCGATCCGGCGGCGGGGCAGATGGTCCGGTAGGCGATTCCGCCCGTGGGGACGGGCCTTGCGCTGACCCCTGGGCAGGCTCTCTGAAGTCTCCGGCTGCTCCTCCTCAGCTTCGGCAGG
>JAPLUH010000176.1 GCA_026397675.1 Verrucomicrobiota bacterium | reverse complement strand
AACCGTGGGCGGTGGCGGCGGGATCCGTTCACCGAGAACCCTTCGGACCACCCAGTAGCCGCGCTTCACCGGACTGGTGCGCAGGCCCGGCGAATTGGCCGTGAGGAAGACGGCCATGGGCAGGAGTCCGCCGCGGCCGTGTTCTCGGGCGTTCGCCACATGGACCCAGGTGTCCGAACCCGCGGGCTCCGGGGTGATGCCATAGTGGCGGGCCAGCGGTCCATTCACGAAGGTGTCCCGGGCCTCGAGTAAATCGAGGACCGGTCGATCCTTCTGGATCACATCGACGACAAAGTGCAGCGGTTCTTGGTACATCGCGCTGCGCAGTGCGTTGTTGAAGGCGGGAAAGTGTTCCCGGTCCACGCCATTGTGTTCCTGGAAGCGGTGGAATTCGAGCCAGTGGCCGGCGAATGCCTCGGCAAAGTAGACAATGCGGGGATCCTGGACCATACGACGAACTTGAGCCCGCAGCTCCCGGGGGCGGTGAAGCTCGCCGGCCGCTGCGCGGGCTCGCAGCTCGGTATCCGGCGGACCCGCCCAGAGAAAATAACTGAGGCGACTGGCCAAAGCCGCATCGGAGAGAGGCACTGACGCGGCGGTCGATGCTTCACGACGGCCTGAAATCGTACGACCGCTCCCTTCGACCAGGTCTAGGCGGAAGGAGAACTGGGGCGACATGAGGACCCGTACCAAGCAGTCCCGCATCGCCTCCTCATGGCTGAGGCCGTTCTTTCTTCGAGAATCCTGATAAAAATTTTGGAGTGCTTCCCGCTCGGGCGCCCGCAGGGGGCGTCGGTAGGCCCGCTCGGCGAAGCCATCCAGGAATGCCCGGTGGCCGGGTTCTGCCGTTTCGTGCAGCAGCTGCAGTCGGGTGATTTGCCGCGCGGTGTCCGCGAAGTGATCCCTAATGGCCTGCCGCGCGGTGTCACTGGCGTTATTTCGAGCGGCTTTGGCCTCGTAGAGTTCCCCGAGTCGCCGGATTTTTTCGGTGGAATGGATCGACTGATCCTCGGGTCGAAATGGGTCGAATTCTGGGTCACGCAGGAACGCCGAGTCGGTTCGCTCAAACCACACGAGGCTCGTCAGCATGCGATGCGGAACGGACGCCAGGAACCAGAATTGGTCCCACAGTTGGTCCAACTCGCGCTGACCGGCATCGCTCAGAATGAGGTCGTAGAGGGGTTGGTCGTCGCGGAAGTAGCCGGTCATGCTGTGCAGGCCTGCGCTGAGCAGTCGGCCGGCGTTTTCTTGCTCCTTCTCCGCGTCGAGGTACACACGGCCGCGTTCAGTGATGTAGAAGGCGTCCGGGAAGAGGTCGGCGAAACGAGCGAAGGCCGCCTCGTATTCTGCACGATCCACCGGGTCAGCCGGGACCTCCAATTGCGGCAGCCGCTCCCGTTTCTTTGCCGCCACCATTTGCGTGAGTGCTGACGATTCACGGGTCACCAAGGTGGGCGCCAGCGAGACGCCGCCTCGCTGCACAATATTGGGCGTCGGCGCTTGGATATGGGCGCCGGGCTTTTGCCGGGGAGCCTGAGCCGGGGTGTTGGTCTTTACTGCAATCCGTGCGGCCAAGTTTGTCCCATGAGGTTGTCCGTCCATCGACCACAACGCACCGGGATCCCAGCGCCGTCGGTTGGCGGCCATTTGTCGGTTCTTCCAGAGCACCAGTGTTTGTGAGCCGTCGTGGATGGGCGGGGCGCGCAAGTTGGCCACATCGGGCACCAGTCGTGAGCGCAGAGCATTCACTTCGATGCGAAGACGTTCGCAGGCCGGGCGGACACCTCTCTCGAGGGTGTTTCCGATCGCTGATCTGGGCCCCGGTTCTGGCAGGGCTCGCCATTCGGCCTGAACCCAGGTCATGGGGCCGACCGTCTCGCCGGGGTGCTGCAGAGCGCTCCAGATTCGAGTGAGGTACTTCGGGCTAATTTTTGCGTCGTAGGCGATCCGTTCGAGCGAGGCGTTGCCGAGGCCCAGCCGCGTGCGGTATCGGAATCGCCAAGCGGCCTCGAAGTAGTCGGCCAAGTCGGTGGGTTGGCGCCGGTAGAAATCGACGATGCGGAACACCGCCCATTTATCGCGGTCGGTATCGGCGATCACCGGATGGGGGGCGAAAGTGAAACCCTCGGGCTGGAGCACCAGATGATTAGCCACTTCCCGGGCCGCCTCGAGGTACTTCTTTACGAGCGCCGGCGACAGGGCCAACGACTCGGCCGAATTGTCGAATCCAGCCTGGTTGGCGGGATCCAGCGGAAAGTTGCGCGTCGGCCGCAAATCGACGCCGGTGAGCTCGGCGATGGAGTGGTCGTACTCAGCATTATTCAGGCGGCGTGCGGGCAACGGGCCAGGATCCCCCGCTTGATGTCGGGCCTCTCGTTCCCGAAGGGCCTCGATCCAGGCCACCATTGCTTGGCGCTCCAGGCTCGATGGCTGGGTCTTGGATTTGGCCGGTGGCATGTCGCCGGCGCGGAGCCGGTCCAGCACTCCATCCCAAGTGGCAAATTCGCCGAGCACTTCGGGCACGGAGCGAAAACGCTCGAGGTCCAACTCCGCCTTGCGGGTGACCCCGTCATGACAGTCGTTGCAATAGTGCTTCAGGAAGGGGCGCACCACTTGATCAAAACCCGGTTCCAGCGCGGGTCGAGGGGCCGCGTGAAGGACGCAGGCCATAGCCCAGGCGAGGACCCAGACGACGAGCATTCTTGGTGAAGGACCATTCTTCGGCATGTATCGAAAACCAGTCACAGGGTGCGTCTGAGAATGGAGGGCAATTTAAACTTTGAACAGTGGGAGACTCGGGGGCGATTTCTGGCACTGACGACGGGCCTCGCCTTGGAACGTTTCAGTGGCGGCCGCTTTCAATCTTGAGCCGTGGCGGGGTCAATTTGATGGAGAGTTCGTTGTCCGCCTCAATTCTCAGAACCCTTCGAAGGAGGCGCAGGAACCGGCGAGGCCTTTTCGAGTGGCGACGTCTCGAGCGGCGGGATCGTCGGGGGCGGCAGAATGGTTGCCGTGCGGGCTGGGTGAGTCGGTTGTCGGAAGAATCCTCCGGAGGCGAAGCTCTTCCAGGCTGAACCTAACCAACCCAACACGGAGATCGCCAACCACAGCGCCCAGAGCAGCATCGCAAACCGGTACCACCAGATGGACACCGAGACACAGCTGCACATCGGCAGGGAGGTGCCTTCGCTTCTGGCTTGGAACCAGCGGAGGAGGGTGCTGGTGGAACCGTTGCCGAGGATGAACATCTTCGGGTTACCCAAGAGTCCGGCACTGACCGCAAAGAGGAGGATGCCCAGAGCCGTGGCCGTCAGCGCCACCAGTCCCACCTGGGAGGCATTGTACCCCAGCCAGGGCAACGTCTGGAACCGCTCGTGACCGCGCCATTGCAGCAGGAAGAACCAGCCAATCACCGTGAAGGCAGCCCAGAGCGGCACCTGGGTCAGACCGATCATCAGAAGCATCCACTGCAACGAGCGCAGCGGAGACTTTGGGATGCGACCCAGTGCGAGAGCCGTGAGGAGCGAGGTCAGCAAAATCCCCCAGAAACGCACGGCAGGTCCGCGTCGGGGACCCGAGGCCCACAAGACCCAGCGATCTTCGCCGACACCCAGTGAACTCTGGATGTTGGCGCTCTCGACCGGCAAGCGTACGGCGCCATTGTTGGCGCTGAAACCCAGTGGCAGATTTTCTTTCCAGCCCACCGAAAGCAGCTGCTCGCCGGGTCGCAGTGGAATCACCAACTTGGAGCCCTCCCGACGGACGGGGATTTCTCGGCCCAAGTGGGTGAGCCGTGTGATATCAGCCTCGGCGGGCAGCTCGATGAGAAAATCTTCGCCAAGGCTGCAGCGGATGGACAGATGGAGGGTGGAAAGGCGTTGGCGTTGCCCGACAGTCACTTCGTGGATCGCTCGATTCAGGGTCACTGTGGCCCCAGCGATGCCTTCCGGACGGTGGACCTTCAGGTTCACCGTCTCTCCGGGCCACGGTTGCCAGACGGGCTCTAGTTGGGTGTTGCCGGATTCAAAGACCGGAGCCAAGCCAGACAGCGACACGTTCCACACCGGTGAGGCGACCAGGTGCCAGCGTTCGATCCAAGTGTCGGTGGGGCGGGTGGTTAAGGTAAGCGTCTCCACCGGGGCCAGGCTGCTCTC
>JAPLUH010000218.1 GCA_026397675.1 Verrucomicrobiota bacterium | reverse complement strand
GGCTTCTTCGATGGCCACATGTTTCAGTTGGACCACATGGGTTACAAACTGGCTGGCTTCAGCATACTGATCGGCCGGCTTGTCCGAAAACTTGGCTCCCTCTTGCAACGCTTGAGCCACCGGCACTGCAGTCACGAACTTCTCACCCTGAGGAATCATGGTGATGCCATTGAGGGCCAACACCGTGTCCCACATCTGAACTTCTTCGCTTTCAGTGAGGGTGGTCTGAGTATCGATGCTGATCTTAACCTGGGGCAGACCCTGCGCCCGAAGGACCGTCCGCTTGACCAGAGGACCATAGACCTGGTCCAAAAAGACATTCAGATCCTGATCCTTGAAAACGATCGAATCGCCCGGCTGATTGGTTCCGCGACTCTCACGCAACGCTTTTAGTGTGGCGTCGTTCATTGCCTGATCCTCCTCTGAGGGTTGACCGGCAGCAGCAGCACCTGGCTTGGCCGCCGACTTACCCGCGCCCGCTGAACCGGCCTTAGATCCACCGGCCGCCGAAGAGGCTCCTATCGGCGCAGACGGAGCCGGGGACGCGGGACGTGGGAAGGCCCGCGGCAGGGCCGACGGAAAATTGGTCGAAACTGCCGGGGCCGGGGCGGCCGCGTTAGTCGCCTTCCTCAAACGCGACGGAGGCTCAGGGAACGCCGGGAAGGCCGTGCCAGCGGTCGCCGAAGACGCAGGAGTGGCCGGGGCCACCGTGGTCGCGGGGAAAGTGATGGCCGTCGGGGCCAATGGGGCTCCCGGGGCAGCAGGGGCGGCCGGAGCCTGTCCGCAAAGCCGGCCCGCGGTGATGGCCGCAACGACCGCGAGATGGATGAGACGCGTGTTCACAATCGGTTACTTCTTAGTTGGCGCGTTGGTTCCGGTGACGCGCGACGTGGCTGCTGCGTTGGTGGAAGTCTTGGGCTTGCTGGATGCGGTCGACCCCGGGGCCGATGCAGTGCCGCCCGAGGCCTTGGATCCAAGGCCGGGAGAAGCTGTCTTGGGACTCAAGCCTCCAGAGCTGAGGCCTCCAGCACCCAACGCTTTGGGTTTTTTCTGGAAACTGGCGACGAACGTCACCGAAGCACTCAGATTTTGGCCGCTGTTGTCGAGGCGCAGCCGACTCATGTCCCGGACACGGATCATCGAATCACTCGAACCCAGCGCGTAGAGGAAATTGACAAACCCGTCCTCCTTCGCCGTCAGGTCCACAATGACGATTTGTTCGTCGAAAAAGTTGGTGTCTTTAGAGGAGCTCATCCGCAACGAAGCCACTTGAGGCGACACACGCCCCAAATTAACTAAATTAGTCGCAGCCGCAGCCGTGATCCCCTGCTGCACACGATTGGCCTGTTCCTCGGGGAGTACCTGGCCGCCCGCACCTTCCAACTCTTTGAGAAGCTTCTCGTAAGAGGACTTCTTTGAAACCTCCTTAAAGAAAATCTGCTTCTGGCCTTCCTGTTTGGTGCGTTCGCGAACCATCACGTCCCATTCGGCAAAGTAGGGCCAAATGAACCAGTAATTAAACAAGAGGCCCATTACGCACAGGCCCACGATGGCCATGCGTCGCTCCGTTGGAGCCAGATTTAATCGGTCAAACCAGCGAGTCATGGCGATACACCCTCCTCCCGGCGCAATTCCGCCTCAAAAGACCAGGACAAAAGGGGGCCGCGCGGTGTCATGGTCGCGGGCTTGACCTCGGAGAACAGGGGCTTGCCCTCAGCGCTCACGGCGCGCAGCAAATCGTTATACCGGGTTACTTCAGCCCGATCTCCCTCCGACGCGTTGCCATTGATAACCAGTGTCCGACCATTCTTGAAATCCAACTGAACAAGGGTCAGCGCCTCGGGCAATTTTTCCACCACGGCATTCCAGCAATCGAGGGCAGCAAAGCGCAAGGCGACCTGCTCCTGAAGCACCCGGACCCGGGCCTTGAGCTGGAGGGTGTTGGTGTACTGCAACGCCATTGAGCGGGTCTCGCCCTGGAGTGTCTCGACCGCGGACTTCTGGTAAGTGAGCACGGCCAGATAGACGAACACGCCGGCCAAATAGGTCGTAGCCAGTGCGGTGAGCCCCTTGACCCACAGCGAATCGACATACTGACGCCGCTGACGAGTTCGAACTTCTTCCGGAATCAGCGATGCCGGGGAGGGCAGCAAAGCATGGCTGGCCGTAAGACGGGCCAAGTCTGGCTCTGCTCCCGGTGGCTCGACCGAGACGGGCCGAGCGCACCACCCCTGAAGCGCTTCGAGGAGAGGGGCCGCCTCAGCTTCGTCGGCAACGACGGTCACGGGCGGCAACGCTGCGAGCCACCCATCCAGCTCGGCCGCCCATGCGGTCCCGTTCAACTGAGCCAACAGCAGCTGCGCCGCACCCTGAACGGGCAGGCGAATCATCGAGACATCCCGAAGCACGCTGTCGGTCCACCATCCCAAAAGTGCCACCTGTTGAGCTCCGGACCCATCGAGCACGATTCGCAGCAACTCTCCCTGGACCGGCTTTGCCAGCAATCGGCGGACCATCGGCAATTCAATCCGATCGACCATGTACCCGCCCTGCTCCAATTTCTCGACGAACGCCTCCACGGCGGATCGGGCGGCGATCGTCACCAACGCCGTTTGCTGCGTGGCATCCGGATGCGCCACGCTTTCGACGGTCCACACCACCTGGGCCGGCGGCATTGGAGAAAGTTTCTCGAGCTGAAATTCGATCATCCCGGCCAATTCGGCGGGCGCACAGGCCGGGAGTTGGACGGCCCGGAGAAACACCGATTCCGGCGGCATCCATGCGATGTCCAGACGGGAGCGGATCAGCAGACGACAGTCCCGCGAGACCACATTGGCCGGCAAGGGCTTGTCTGCGGCGACCTCCCATTGGCCGGCCGGCACCGCGCTGCTCTTGTTGACGGCAAAGTGGTAAAGGTGTCGCTCGCCATTTCGGAGCGACAGCACATTGCAGGCATGGGGAATGGGAGCGGCGTTGCTCATTCCGGAATGCCTCCGTGATTCCCGGCGAGGGTCTTCACATGTTCCTCATTCTGCGTGACGCGCAGCACCTCTTCGATCGTCGTGACACCCGCCTTCACCTTAGTCCATCCATCATGACGGAGGGTTCGCATCCCTTGCTTGCGGGCGATGTCTGCCAAAGTCGCAGCCGAGACTCGGTTCATGACCAGAGGCCGGATCGCCTCGGTGACCACCAGCAGTTCATGGATTCCGGTGCGTCCCTGATACCCCAACTGACGACATGCCTCACAACCCACTCCCTTACGGAAGACGGTGGAATCAATTTCGTCTTCCGGAAAACCCACCTTGAGGAGGTAGTCCCGGTCGACCTTCTGCGGCTGGGAACAACTCTGGCAAATCGTTCGGACGAGGCGCTGGGCCATGATGGCCTCCACCGAGGAAGCCACCAAAAAGGGCTCTATCCCCATGTCGATCAACCGGGTGAAGGCGCTGGCCGCATCGTTGGTGTGCAGGGTGCTGAACACCAAGTGACCCGTTAGCGAGGCACGAATGGCGATCTCGGCGGTCTCGGTATCGCGAATTTCGCCGACCATGACCACGTTGGGGTCTTGGCGGAGAATGTGGCGCAACCCCACCGCAAAGGTCAGACCGATGTCCGAGCGGACCGGGATCTGGTTGATGCCCTTGAGTTCATACTCCACCGGTTCCTCGATGGTGATGATGCGCTTGGTGACCGAGTTGATGGTCGAGAGGAATGCGTAGAGGGACGTCGATTTGCCGGACCCGGTGGGCCCGGTCACCAGGATGATGCCGTGTGGCTTGACGATGAGCTCGCGGATCAACGCGTCTTCCTCCGGGGCGAACCCCAGCTTCTCGAGGCTGAAGAAGATCTTGCCGCGCAACAGCAGACGCAGGGAAACCGATTCGCCCCACACCGTCGGCACCGTGGACACGCGGATGTCGATTTCCTCGCCCTTGATGCGGACATTGATGCGACCGTCCTGCGGGAGACGCTTCTCGGCGATGTTCATCCCGGCCATCACCTTGATGCGTGAAATCAGCGCTGCCTGGTAGCGCTTGATTTGGGGAGGCAGAGGCGTCTGATGAAGAATACCGTCGATGCGGTAACGGATGCGCAACTCATCTTCCGACGGCTCGAAATGAATGTCAGTCGCCCGGTCCTTGAAGGCTTCCCAAATGACTTGGTTGACGAACTTGATGACGCTGGCGTCCTGATCATCGCCGGTGATTTCACGCCCGCCGTCGATCTCTAGTTCAATGGCGTCGTCGTCTTCGGCCATTTCGTCGAGCGTCTCGGCACCGACGCCGTAGTACTTCTTGAGCGCCTTCTCGATTTCACTGCGGGTGGCCAGCGCATAACGAACAGCCCCACCCACATCGAACTGAACACTCGCCAACATGGCCGCGTCGAAGGGATCGGCCGCAGCCACTACCAGCACCCCTGCCTCATCTAAAAAGGGAATGATCGAGAACTGGAAAGCCACCTTGGTGCTGATGCGCTTGCGAACTTCCGGAGCGATGCTGAGCTTGGCCAGGTCGACAAATTCGAGGGACAAGGCTGAAGCCAACTTCTGAAGAAAGGCCTCCTCGGCCAAACCGGCCTCCCGCGCAAAGAACGCCAGTCGGGGCTCGGTTCCGCCACTCTCGACCGATCGCCGCCAAGCCTCCGACCACCGATCACACTGAGCAGGCGTCAGAAGCCCTGCCTGGTTCAAAATGGATTTCAGTGGCGTGTACGACATGCGAAACGACTTTCCTGCAACAGCGACCGGCAAGAAAAGTTGCGGGAGAAGTTCTAATCCAACGCTGCAAACGCACCTCTGGATAGACCGCCACTGACCGTACCGGCCGATACCGAAACCGAAGAACGCCTCCGAGGAAACGCTTTTCCTGAATTCTTCCTCAGGTTCTGATGCGCCGTAGTTGAACCGCACCTCCAATCTTGATCCCTATCCCGACAGTCGTGGCGCACGGGACGCTTGGATTCTAGCCCGTCGAGCGGGCATTGCCCGGACCGACAAACTCCATCCCCGACGTCCTTCGCATTGGCTACGAGAATCGGAACCCGATCCGGCTGGGGGACAGGCTTCCATCCTGACGGTGTTCCTGACTAACAAGGAATGTCCCTGGCGATGCCTGATGTGCGACTTGTGGCGACACACGCTGGAGGAAACGGTGCCAGTCGGCGCCATTCCAGAGCAGTTGGAGATGGCTTTGGCCGCGGACCAGGTTGAGCACCCACGTCGAGCCCAATGGTTAAAACTGTACAATGCCGGATCGTTCTTCGATTCCCAGGCCATTCCCGCGGCCGATTGGCCGAAATTGGCCCTCAAGGCGCAGTCCTTTGAACGCCTGGTGGTCGAATGCCACCCGAAGCTCATCCGGGAAGACCGAATCCTCCCTTTCCAACGCCTGCTCGGCTCCGGAACACGACTGGAATTGGCCCTGGGTCTGGAAACAGCACACCCAGAGGTTCTTGAACGTCTCAACAAGGGCATCGATCGGGAGTCCTTCCAGCGTTCCGCGCACTGGATCCGGATTCACGACATGGATCTGAGAGTCTTCGTCTTGGTCAAGCCGCCCTTTCTCAACGAATCCGAGGCTCTGGAATGGGCCTGCCGATCCATCGATTTCGCCTTCGACTGCGGTGCGAACACGATTTCGCTCATTCCAACCCGATCGGGCAATGGCGCGTTGGAGTCGTTGTCGGCCCGAGGGGAATTCGCCCCACCGCGTCCCGAGACCTTGGAATCGGCACTGGCTTATGGGATCCAGTTGGGTCGCGGGCGAGTCTTTGCTGATACTTGGGATCTGGAGAAACTTGAACCGGATGCGATCCGTTGCTCCTCACTTCGAGCCCGACTGGAGCAGGCAAACCAAGAGCAGCGCATATAGAGCCCCAACGAAAACTGGGCCAATGGGTGAAGTTCCGACTAATCCCAATTAAAACTCCACAATGGCCGCACCCCAGGTAAGACCCGCACCAAAAACAACGAGTAGAACGAGGTCTCCCGGTTGGATTCGTCCCTCGCGAACCGCTTCGTCCATAGCGATACCCACACTGGCTGCGCTGGTGTTGCCGTAGCGATCCACATTAACGAAGACCTGCTCGGCGGTGGCGCCCAACCGTTCACCGACAGCACTGAGGATGCGCTGATTGGCCTGATGCGGGATCACGCAGCGAATCTGCTCAATGGATAGGCCGCACCGCTCCAGCACCTCATTCGAAGCGGAGACCATGGCTTGGACCGCGTTCTTGAAGGTCTCCTTGCCATCCATACGCAGGAAGTGCCGTCGATCGGCCACCGACTCCGCCGTCGCCGGACAGGCACTGCCGCCGCCGGGAAGCTCCAGCAAGCTGGCTTTCGAGCCATCCGATCCGAGGCACGTCGTCAGAAGACCACGGGCACCCGGCCGATGCTTCAAGATGGCAGCACCAGCACCGTCACCGAAGAGAACGCACGTGTTGCGGTCGGTCCAATCCACCACGGAACTCATCTTTTCGGCACCGATGATGAGCACTGTCTCATGCGCACTGGCCTCGACGAATCGGGCACCAATATCCAAGGCATAAACAAACCCACTGCAGGCGGCCTCAATATCAAACGCCACGGCCCGGTGAGCGCCCAATTTCTGCTGTACCAAGCAGGCGGTGCTTGGGAACGGCATGTCCGGGGTGATGGTGGCGACGATAATCAGATCGATATCGGCGGCTGTGACCCCGGCGGCAGTCATCGCCCGACGGGCGGCCTCCAGGGCCATGTCCGAAGTTGTTTCGTTGGCTCCAGCGATACGACGCTCGCGGATACCGGTGCGACTGGTGATCCATTCATCCGAAGTCTCCACCATCCGCTCCAGCTCAGCATTGCTCATCACCCGTTCCGGCACATAGGAACCGAGACCCACGATGGAGGCAGAACGAAGCGGTGCGTGATGGGTTCGGGGATGGTTCAAGAGAATCTCTAAATATCAGGGGGTCTGGGTGGGAGTTGCAGGAGTCACCGACACTGTGGAATTGGACACAGGCAAGTCGGGCGAGGTCAATGCAACAGCCGAGGCCGCTTGGGCAATGGCTGAAACCAATGTCTCATTGAGACCCAGCCTTACAAACCGAACCGCCTGACTCATTGCGTGATGGACATTCGAGCGTTTGGCACTGCCGTGAATCTTGATCACACACCCATGGACTCCCAAGAGCGGCGCCCCGCCGTAGGCCTCGGGGTTCATCCGTGTACGGATGCCCTGCAATCCCCCACGAGCGATGGCGGCTCCCAGCATTCGCCATGGATTGGCCGTCAACTCCTCGCGCAGCATGGCTCC
The DNA here is from genome assembly GCA_026397675.1 of Verrucomicrobiota bacterium. Lineage (GTDB taxonomy): Bacteria > Verrucomicrobiota > Verrucomicrobiia > Limisphaerales > UBA9464 > SXXZ01. The sequence continues at coordinate 102 of JAPLUH010000218.1, read as the reverse complement.
CACCGCCTTGCCGAGACTTTCGGCCGACTTCAGCACAATATTGCCCACGAACCCATCACAGACGCAGACATCCACGCCATCCATGAAGAGGTCGTAGCCTTC
>JAPLUH010000098.1 GCA_026397675.1 Verrucomicrobiota bacterium | reverse complement strand
AGCCCATGATTGGCCCGAGTTCCGCGGCCCAACCGGACAGGGTCTCTCTCCGGCGAAACACGTTCCCATCCACTGGAGCGGGAATAGCAATGTGGTCTGGAAGACCCCGCTAGCGATGACTGGGTGGTCGTCTCCGGTGTTAGTGAAGCAACGCCTCTACCTGACGGGTTCCCGCGCCAAGTCTGGGTCCAGTGGTCTCGAATTGGCAGTGCTCTGCCTCGACCCTCGGTCCGGTGCAATCCTCTGGAGCACCAATGTTTTCACGCCGGACAATGGGGCGAATATCCATCGCAAGAACGGCTATGCCAGCCCGACACCTGTGGTGCGCGACGGTCGGCTCTACGCCCATTTTGGACACCTGGGGACGGCCTGTCTGGATCTGAAGGGGCAGGTGATTTGGCGACAGACGTCGGTTCAATATCCGCCGGTCCATGGCAATGGTGGGTCGCCCGTTTTAGCCGGAGACCATTTGATCTTCAGTTGCGATGGGGCTTCGGATCCGTTTGTCATCGCGTTGGATTGTAAGACGGGTGCGGTGCGGTGGAAGACCCGGCGGCCCAATGATGCGTTGACCAAGAAATTCTCGTTCAGCACGCCCTTGCTCATCACCCATGCTGGCCGTCAGGAACTCATTAGTCCGGGTGCTGGTGGTACTTACGCCTACGACCCACTCAGCGGCCGACTGCTCTGGCAGGTGAGCACGGGCACCGGCTTCTCGGTGGTTCCTCGACCGGTCTTCGCGCATGGACTGCTCTTCGTGAACACCGACTACGACTTCCCCAAGCTCTACGCGATCCGCCCCGGTGGCGACGGGGATGTCACCACGACGCACCTGGCCTGGCAGACCGGACGCGGCGCTCCCAGCACCCCCTCGGCCTTGGTCGTGGGAGATGAGCTTTATTTTGTCTCCGATGCCGGTATTGCGACGTGTACTGATGCGCGGAGCGGCCAGGTGCATTGGAATGAACGGCTTGGTGGGGGATTCTCAGCGTCGCCGGTGTTCGCCGACGGCCGGATTTATTTTCAGAACGAGGAAGGCGTCGGCTTCGTGGTGCAGGCAGGCAAAACCTTCGAACTACTGGCCCGCAACGAATTGGGTGAGCGCACGCTGGCCAGCAGCGCCGTCGATGACGGGGCTCTCTATTTGCGCGGAGCCGAGCATCTCTACCGCATTGGCAAGAAGTGAGGCGGTGACGGCCGGCAGCCCTCTTCGGGATTGGAGCAGGATTGACCGCCGGCGATCCGTGCTCCGCGGGCAGGGACCCGACCGCTGCCTTGCTCCGGACCCCCGGTGCGTGGTTCCGTTCGGATTCCGGTGAGACACGCGGTTTTCGTGACGTCACCGGGCTGCCATGCCTGTCCCCTTTGAAGCCTTGACGGCCCGTCCTTCCTGCGTGCGCTGCCGACGCCCGGCCACTGCGTGTTGGTGCGCGGAGTTGACGCCCGTTGAGACGGCGACTCGGGTCGTGTTCTTGCAGCATCCCCGTGAGTCCCGGGTGGCCATCGGGACGGCCCGCATTGCGCACTTGGGTTTGTCGCGCAGCGAACTCCACGAGGGTATTGAATTCGCCGGTCATCCGCGCATCGAGGAACTGCTGGCCCGGCCCGGGACGGCCTTGCTGTTTCCCGGTCCCGGAGCGGTGGCGCCCAATGCTCTCGAACGACCGCCCGAGACGTTGATCATCATCGACGGCACATGGCCTCAGGCGCGCAAGATGGTGGCGCTCAATCCGGCGCTGCGGGCCTTGCCGCGCATCGGGTTCATGCCGCGCAAGCCGGGCAATTACCGCATCCGCCGGGAACCCGACCTTCATTGCGTCGCCACCGTGGAGGCGGTGGTGGAGGTGCTCAGTGCCTGGGAGGGAGACGAGCGGCGTTTCCAACCGTTGCTCAGTGCCTTCGACGCCATGGTGGACCGTCAAATTGCCGCCACTGCCGCCCGCACGGGGCCGCCCCGTCGTCGGTTAAAAAGGGCGGATCCGTGGTGGGAAAGCCCGTCCATGCCCGACCTCATGGCTTTGTGGCCCAACCTCGTGGTGGTGGCCGGCGAAGCCAATGCCCATCGGCGGGACAGCCTGGTGCCCGGATCTCCCGAACTCCTCCAATTCGTGGCGATGCGGCCGGCAACGGGGGAAGTGTTCGAAGTGTTTTTGACTCCGCGCCGACCGTTGGCGGCTCGGGCTCACCAACACCTGGAAGTGCTCCAGACGATGATTTTGGGCGGCCGAACCGTCACGGAGGCGACCTCGGCTTGGAATGGCTTCCTCAAGCCGGGGGACCATTTGGTGGGTTGGGGCGATTTCGCGGTCCAACTGTGGGCGCAGGAATCGTGGCAGCCCGAGTGCGAGCCCATCGATTTGCGTATCGTGGCGGCTCATCGTCTCAAGCGCCGTCCGGGAACCGCCGCATTGGCTGCTCAATCGATTGGAGCCAACGTCGAAGGCCCGGCGGTGGCCAGCGGTCGGGCCGGTGCGGCAGTGCGGGTTATGTCGGCCTTCATTTGGCGACTGCTGGAAGAACAGCGAGCGGGCTCCGGGCAGGCGTAACCACCCGGAGGGTTGAAGCTGGTGCGCCTGGGTTAGGGCGTGGCGGTGAGCGCCGGGTAGTCGGTGTAGCCCTGGGCGCCGCCGCTATACAGGGTCGAATAGTCGGGAGGGTTCAGAGGGGCCCCGATGCGAAAGCGCTCGACCAGGT
>JAPLUH010000282.1 GCA_026397675.1 Verrucomicrobiota bacterium | reverse complement strand
CCACCTATTTACACAAAAGGGGCCACTCTGAATTGTTTTTACTCATTGGAAACAGGCTCCACGGGGAGAGGTTTTTTGGGTGCGTGGGCGGGTGGTGGCTCCGCGGGACCGGTCCTGCGCTCGCAGGGAGGCTCGGGGGAGCAAGTCGCTTTCGCGCTGCGCGCGAGGGGTTTGGGTGATCGCCTCCAATGCTCGCTTCGGCCCGGTCCCGCTGACAACTTTGGGGTACGTAACCGGATTGTCACACAGAGGTCTATCCGTTCATAGATGAAGAGCCGTGCCTCCCTCCTGTTCGCCGGTCTGATTTCAGCGGGTATCTCTGCCCTGGCTGGGAACCCCACGTCTCCCCAAGAGTTGTTTTCACTGCAAAAGGTCTGGGATGTCCGTCTCGAGTTTCCGGCTGGGCAGTGGCAAGCGCTCGAGCCCAAGGGAGGCGGTGACGGGCCCTTTGGGGGTCGAGGCGGCTTCAACCCAAACCGTTTCATGGCGCCCGTATGGTTGAAGGCCCTAGACGCCAACCAAGACGCCTCGGTGACTCGGGAAGAGTTTTTTGGAGCCTTTCGTCGCTGGTCTTCGGAATGGGACAAAGAGAAGAAGGGTCATCTGGATACCGATGCCCTGCGCGAGGGCTTCAATCAGGCTCTGTCGATGAATCCCGGTGGCCCCGGCGGTCGTCCGGGCGGCGGCGGCGGTGGTTTTGGTCCGAAGCTCTTAGCTAAGGACGGCGGACGCAACGGTCTCAGTGGTGCTGCGGGTCTCGTTTTCGAATACGTCCACGCTGATTTGGAGATCGCTGGTACTCGCTTGACCAATGTCGCCGTGCGTTACAAGGGCAACGGCACCTACATGGGTTCTCGTATGAGCGACAAAAAATCACTCAAGCTCGACCTCAACGAGTTCGTCTCTAACCAGCAGTTTGCCGGGGTGGCCAAGATCAATCTCCACAACAACGTCACTGACGCCTCGTGGATGAATGAGCCGTTGTCGTACGCCTTGTATCGCGATGCTGGAGTTCCGGCGCCGCGCACCACCTATGCGCGGGTTCGGGTTACGGCATCGGGAGCCCACACCAACGACTATTTGGGTCTGTATTCCATCGTCGAAAATCCCGACAACCACTGGGCGGACGGGCATTTCGGCACCAAGAAAGGCGCCATCTTCAAGCCGGTGACACCGACCTTGTTTCAACACTTGGGGGACGATTGGAAGGGCTACCAGCAAATCTACGACGCCAAGTCCGAGCTGACGGCAAAACAAAAGCAACGGGTCATCGACTTCGCCCTACTCGTCACCCAAGCCAGCGACACGGACTTCGCTCGTCGAGCCCCAGAGTTCCTCGATGTCGAGGCCTTCGGTCGTTTTATGGCGGTGACCGTGTGGCTCAGCACCCTCGATTCGATTCTGACCCTCGGTCAAAATTACGTGATGTACCTGCATCCGAAGACCGATCGGTTCCAGTTCGTACCGTGGGATCTCGACCATTCCTTCGGCAATTTTCCCATGCAGGGCAGCCAAGAGCAGCGCGAACAACTCAGTGTCCAGAAGCCCTGGTCCGGCCAGAACCGCTTTTTCGAGCGAGTCTTCGCGGTACCTGCATTTAAGGATGCCTACTTGGCCCGCATGAAGGAGTTTCAGGGAACGATTTTCCAACCGGAGCGTCTGACGCGTCAGGTGGATGAATTGGGCGCGCTGCTGCGCCCGAGCGTGGCGGAGGAGTCGCCCGAAAAACTGGAGCGCTTCAACCAGGTGGTTTCGGGCAAAGCTGTGGCCGGCAACACGTTTGGCGGCGGCGGCCCGGGTGGCCCTCGCGGCGACGGACGGCCAGGAGACAATGGTCGACCCGGCGGCCCAGGAGGTCCTGGAGGTCCCGGAGGCTTTGGAGGTCCTGGCGGCCCCGGCGGCCCTGGCGGTCCCGGCCGTGGAGGTCCCGGTATGAATCCCTTTGGCGATCCTCCGAAGCCCATCAAGGGTTTCGTGTTGCTGCGCCATCAGTCGGTCGCGGCCCAGTTGGCGGGAACGTCGCCCGGGATGGAACTCGGTATGCCCGGAGGCCCCGGTGGTCGTGGAGGTCGTGAAGGTCGTGGGGGTCCAGAAGGCCGTGGTGGTCCCGGGGGTCCGGGTGGAGGTCCAGATCGTGGCCCTGGTGGTGGCCCTGGTGGTTTTGGTCCGGGTATGTTCATCGCTCAGCCCGTGACGGAATCGGCCGATACGGATCACGACGGCAAGATCACTGCCCGCGAATGGACAACCATGGCTGAGCGTTGGTGGACCCAGTGGGACAAGGCCCAGAAAGGCTCGGTCAACGAAGAGCAAATCGTCGACGGACTCTCCGCCGTCTTCCCTCAGCGCCGCTAATCGATCCGGGGTCCCACCTATTTACATAAAAGGGGCCACTCTCTATTATTTTTACTCATTGGAGATAGGCTACACGGGGAGAGTTTTTTTGGGTGTGTGGGCGGGTGGTGGCTCCGCGGGACCGGTCCTGCGCTCGGAGGGAGGCTCGGGGGAGCAAGTCGCTTTCGCGCTGCGCGCGAGGGGTTTGGGTGATCGCCTCCAATGCTCGCTTCGGCCCGGTCCCGCTGCTGCCCCCAAGGGGCGATGTCATTCGGGCTAATTGGCTCTCACAATGACACCAAAGAGGTTCCACCGAGTTTCGATCGGATGGATCGAGGCGCTGTGGCCGTGGCGGCCTCCACACTGGCCTAGGAATTACTGGTTCTTGAAGGCGATGCCGGTCGGGTCGTTGTCGTCCCACCCGCGGCGGCTGTGGAATGACCACCAGTCTTGTTCCTTGAGGTTGCGCTTCTCGGGGGCGGCGTGGGAATCGGCGAATACTAATTGGATGGACCCATTGTGCGGTGCGGAGGCGGGTGTCCAGTAGGGAATCTCCCAAAGTAGAACCGCGGTGGAAGTCGAGGCCACCGAGGAGGTCATGCGCCCGCTCACCGGGCGATCCACTTCATAGCTCGCCTGATCTTTTTTCAGGAAGATGTGGTTCCATGGATAGGTGATCCAATCGTTGTCGCGCAGCCAGTTGCGGTAGTTGTCGCCGCTCAAAGCGGGATCCTTGCCGCGCAAGCCCACTGGGCAGGCGTAGGTGCTGGGTGAGGGCGGGGTGTTTTTGCTTTGAACCGTGACCACCGCGCTGGCGCGGTTGGTGCCGTTGTTTTTGCCTACGTACGGCTCCAGCAGTTCATAGTGATACTTGTCGCCGATTTGGAAGGAGTTACCCCAAACCTTGCCCCAATTCTTGGATCGCGGAAACCGCTCGCCGTTGTCGCCCGAATACATTGCTACACCGAGTCCGATCTGACGCAGGTTGTTGAGGCAATAGGTGCCATTGGCCTTCGATTTAGCCTTGGCCAGCGCAGGCAATAGCATGCCGGCGAGGATCGCAATGATGGCGATGACGACGAGTAGCTCGATGAGCGTGAATCCGGTTTCGACCGGTCGTGGGGAACAGGGCGTTGGGTTCATGGGTTTTGGTCTGGTTGGTCGTGGGTTCAGTGGCTCAAAGCGTTAAAGTCTCACGGTTGGATTTTCTTGGTCTGAGGCGGTTCACCCACCAACGGTTGAGTGCTCCGGAGATAGGCGAAGAGATCGCGCACTGGCTGCGGTTTCCAACCGTCGAGCAGGCCCTCGGGCATTAGCGACAATCCCGCTGGGTTCAGTTCGGCGATTTCGCTGCGGGCCAGCACCACGTTCTGATTGTCCAGGCCCCGCAGCACGATCGATTGCGCATTCTGCTCCACTAGGAATCCTGCGAGCGAACGGCCATCCCGGGTCTCGACCGTGTAGTTCTCATACCCTTCTCGGATTTCGGCACTCGGATTGAGGATTGCGAGCAGCAACGACTCGATGTCGGTGCGGTCGTGGACCGTCAGGTCGGGCCCTACCTCGCCGCCTTGCGCAAAGAGCCGATGGCAGCCACTGCAACTCGTCTGGAAGAGCGATCGCCCCGCATACGGGTCTCCGGCGCTCTCACGGATCCAGGCGGCCCGCTCGCGGATCTGGCCCTCGAGTTCGGCACTCGTGGACTTGCCGGTTTGCGGCCAAACGACTTCGGCCAGCGCCTGCAATGAGCCGTCCCGGTGCTGCTTGATTTTGCGGACGATGCTTGCCGGAACACTCAGGGGCGGGATCGGCGGCGCTGCCCAGCCAGAGGGCTTTCGGGCGATGGCCTGGACATAGGCTTGTGACCAGGTCGGTCGGCTGGCCAAGAGGGCTTGAGCTGTGGGCAGCGACAACGGGCCCAGGGCGGGATACACACTTAAAACCACCGGGGCGATGGATGGATCGTCATAGGCCGCCAACGCGGTCAGAGCGGCCTGTCGCAGCGCATCATCTTTCACGATTCCGCGACACGCCTTGCTCAGGGCCGGCACGGCCCCGGCGACCCGCACCTCGGCCAGCACTGCCAAAAACTCCAATCGCTCCGCTCGAGGGGCCGTCTCGTCGGCGACGGTTTTCAGCGCTTCGGCGATGGCGGCCGGATCGCCCTGACGCAGCGCAAAGGCGGCCGAACCGACCCCATGGCGCGCCATGGCTCGGCGCAGCGCCTCGGGCAAGCCAGACAAAGCCCGCCCCTTCGCCGCCTGTTCCATGCCGGAGGCCAAGCGATGGCTGTGGGCCCGACTGGGAGAGAGTTCGAAGAGCCGGGCGCAGTTCAAGAGGTCTCGCTGGGTTCCTGCTTGAGCCCATCGGCGGGACATCCGTTCGATGAGGTGGTGTTCGACCAACGGCTGCCGCCAGAAGGCCTCGTTCTGCCACAAGCCCAGCACTGCGGTGGGATCCTTTTCGGCAGCGGTCTCGAGGGCCCACCATAAGAGCAGCGGTTGTCGTGGGTCGGTGTCGTCTTCGGACCGGCCGGCCAAGGCGAGGACGATGGGTAAGCCTGCGGAGGCCGGCAGTCGTCGAGCCGTGCACGCCAATTGATTGCGCACACCAAGATCGGGTTCTTGAACGGCCATGCGGCTCAAGGTTCCGGCCACTGCCTCAGAGACAGAACGAAGGTCTCCTGTCAGGCGAACGGTCCATTCCCGCACGGCGTCTTCTGGATGGGTTAGTGCGCGTTGGACCAAGGCCTCATTCCAACCCCCGCTGAGGTTCAAAGCCCAGAGCGTCTCGAGCGCGAGTTGGCCACGACTTTGGAAGAGCGTCTGGGTCAGACCCGGGATTAGCCCCGCATCGTTCCGATCCGCCAAGACCCGCAGCGCTGTTTGGCGAGTCCAGCGGTTCGGGTGCTTGAGGGCTTCGACGAGATCCGCGGAGCTGGCCTTGCCCATATTGTTGATCCGCATTGCAGAGGCACCTCGCGCCTTCAGCCGATAGACCCGTCCGTTGGCTGCATCCATCTTGCCCTCATGGTTGCGGAAGTGGTTGACCTGCTGGTCGTACCAGTCGCAGACGTAAATCGCGCCATCGGGCCCGACCTTAATATCCACCGGCCGGAACCACCGGTCGTCGCTGGTAACCGGATGCCCGAGATCATGGGTTTTGAAGGTGGATTTTTCGGACAGGAATTCGCTCAGAACGATCCGCCCTTGGAGCGGTTCCACGCCGAAGAGTTGACCGTTATATCGAGACGGCAAAGCACCGTGGTCATAGATCAAAAAATTGTGGGTGAACCGAGGGATGCGGTCGTGGGCCATCGCCGGGAAGTACCCGAAGGCATAGGGGTTGGAGAGCGGCCCGTGTTTCTCGAAGCCCTTTTGCAAATAGGCTCCCTGCTGGTAGTGGAAGCCCCGCGTGTCTCCACCATTGTGGCCGGAGAAGATTCGCCCGCGGTTGTCGATCTCGCAGCCGAAGGCATTGCCTCCGCCTTCTGAGAACACCTCGTACACGCGTCGCTCAGGATGATAGCGCCAAATGTTTTGGCCCTGTGAATAGAGGGCTTTGGCATTGAGCGGTTTACCGTCGACGCCGTGGACCCAGATGTTGGCGGTCACCGTGCTGCCCTGGGCTCCATAAAGCCATCCGTCCGGACCCCAGCGCAACGAATTGGCCACGCTGTGCGTGTCTTCCAGACCGAAGCCTGAAAGCCGGACCTCCGGATCGCCGTCGGGCCTATCGTCTTGGTTGGCGTCGCGGTAGAAGAGCAAGTAGGGGGGATTGAGCACCCAGACCCCACCGCGGCCGTGCTCGACCGCGCTGACAATGTTGAGCCCATCGACAAATACCGAATGACGGTCCAAGCGCCCGTCGCCATCGGTGTCTTCATGGATACTAATGCGGTCCTTGCCCGGGAAATGTTTGGGCGGCGGCGGCGGCACTTTGTCATAGACCGAGCGCCACACACTGTCGTGACTAATGCGCGTCAGGCCCGCGGGTGAGGGATACTGGCGGTACTCCACCACCCACATCCGTCCGCGCTCGTCGAAATTCAGGAACACGGGCTGGGCGATTTGGGGCTCGGTGAGCAACTGTTCCCATTCCAGGTCGTCGGCCACTCGAAACCGCGACAGCGAAGCTTCTGGGCTGAGAGGATTAGCAGTGGCTTCTTGAGGCAGATCCGGCGCTGCGGGGGCCGGGGTTGCCACCGGTTTAGCAGCGGTGTTGGTGGAGGTGGGATTGGCCGGTTTTGAGGGCGGGATTGCTGTGGTCTCTTTCGGAGCCAGCACCGGGGGTTTCCCCGAGATCGCAGCCTCAGCCGGCGGCACGGGGTCTCGCAGGCACCAGAGGATTCCGTTCAGCAGCAGTCGGCGAAAGGAGGCCGTCTCGAAGTCATCCGGGTTGCCCAGGGAGCTAGAAAAAACTCTCCGTTGGTGCGCGGTATTAATCCACGCCACGGGCTCTAGAATGGTTTGCCCCTCCACTCGACCTTGCATGAGGGGAACGACGGTGTCGGCCGGCTGTGACTGCTTGTAAAGGTGCGAGGTGGTGACTTGCCGCGCGGTGGTGACGCCGGTCATCACGATGTGCCCCGTTTGGTTGGCAATCCCTTCGATGAGCGTGCGTGGGCTTTGAGGGGGTTTGTTATTGTAGTGCCCGCCGTATTTCATGCCCAGCACGTCGATGTCGAAGGTGGGCCAGGCGGCATATCCGGGTGCTTTGGGTGTGGCATCGAATCCGTGACTGGCCGTTCGAAGGGCCACGACTGGCTTGCCCGCGGCCACATGCGCCTTGAGCAAGTCGATGAGTCGCTGGGGCGGGGTTCGGCGTCGGGTGCTCACCACCACGAGGTCCGCGTCGCGCAGGCGCTCGATGTCGGCAAAATTGGGGTCTCCCTCGACGGGCGGGGCCATCACGGTGCTGACCTCATAGCCCCGGCCCGACAGTTCGGCCGCGGCGAAGGCCGGCAGGGTTTCCCACGTCTGGTATTCGTTCTCGCCGATGAGCAGAACGATTTTCTTCTGCACATTGCCTGCGAAGCGAAAGGGCGCCTTTCCGGTTAAATCGGCCCGCGTGATGCTCGGGCACCAGAAGCGCTCGATGTGCTCGACCACCAGTTCGGTGCCACGAAAGTGCGACACATAGGGGGCCTTGCGGTGGTTGTACATCGAGTCGGTCATGTCGCGCATCAGCACCACATTCTGGCCCTGTTGGACCATTTGGCGGATGGCGAAGGGCCGGCCGAGAACGCACATATTAATATGCACTCCCATGATGATGACGTTGGTGATCCCGCGTTGGCGCATGAGATAGAAGGCCTCGGCCGAATCGGTGATGGCATCGCCGTCGCGGATTTCTAGCGCCGGATGCTGGCGCGTCCAGGCTCCGTAGCCGGGGCATTCTGGGCATCCATCGCAGCCGCCGTCGGAATCATCGATGGGTAGAGGGGCTTCTAAGTCACTGACTCGCGAGCACCAGCCTTGCAAGGGAATGGCGGTCTTCACCGGCGGTGCCGATTGGGCGAGTTTCCGGCCCGGGTGATCCTGGTAGAATTTCAGCGTATCGCTCGGGCAGTGGAGGATGAGCATGCCTTTGGCCCGGGCGGCCAGCAGCACCTCGTTCATGGCCGGGGCCAACTCGCCCACGCGCTCGGTGGCATCGGGGCAATGGTGCTGGTCCCACATATCGCACACCACCACGGCGGTTCGGGCGGCATCCCAGGTCACGGTGCCATCGTGGGGAGTGGCCGCCGAGAGGTTGGTAGATCCAGTGCGCCAGCGTGTGTGCAGAGTGATGGATTCGGCCTGGGCGCTGCAGTGGCAGAGGGCGACCGCGAGGTAAACCCAAGCGGCCCACCGGCC
>JAPLUH010000512.1 GCA_026397675.1 Verrucomicrobiota bacterium | reverse complement strand
GCGCCTGCGTAGGCCTGGGTCCAGCGCAGGCCCGAGGCCGCCAATTTCTCCAGATTCGGGAAAGAGCCGTTCGTTCCCAGGTCTGACTCTGCCCAGCCATCGGCTGCGAGAATCACCACGTTGGGTAACGGCGAGCGGCGGTGGACGTTGGTGCGAACATCTGCCTTGGCTGGCTTGGCTGCTTTGCTTGAAGCGGGCGCTGGGGCATCGGCAGCCACCAGGGCTAAAGACGCCAACAGCAGGGCCAACAAGGCACCCAGCACGCCGAACGCGCCGAACGCACGGGGCCGACCCCTCCTCATCAAACTCCCTCGAATCATCGTGTCCACGGACGATGGAACCTCAATGCGGTTCATGGCCAGATCGGATGTGCATTCCCAAAAATCGCCTCAGGGAGCACCTATTCCTTGCCGTGGTGCTTGACCAAGAAATTCACCAATGCGGGCACGTCGTTGGTAGGGATTGGGGCTCCGTATTTAGCCCGCATCTTTTCGACACTGGCCATCCACCCGGTTCGGCTCAATCGGGGCTGGGTGGCAATGTAGTCGAAGGAATGGCACAGGGCACAATGGCGGCGAATCGGTGCAGCCAGATCTCCCTCGGGCAGCGCTGGCTCACCCACAGGGAGCACCCAAGCATCGGCGTGATGCGGGTTGGCTTTGGGCGTCTCTGGAACCGTGGCCGTGGCCGCGGCCAGTGCCAAAGCACCCGTCAACGCCACCGCAGCGCTGAAGATTCCACGACCCGAGGTGCAGTATTGAAAATGGCGTCGGTTCATAGGCTCAGGACGGTTCGTTCCACGACGTTGCGCATGTAGCCCGCGGGATTCCACAACGCATCCAGGGGCTGGCTTTGCCCAAGGCGATTGGTGGCACGAGCCAAGACCTCCGGCGAACCCTCCGTCGGAGGCCGCCAGTCGAGGGTCCACTCTCGAAAGGCATAGCGGCCGAGATCCTTGCCCAGTTGGGCGGTCGTCCACTGCTTTCCACCATCCGTGGAAACAATGACATCCCGGATGCCCGATCCGCCATCAAAGGCGATGCCGCGCAGGGTCACACCTTGCCCTGCAGGCTGGATTCGATCTCCTGCCCGGTGACTGGTCAGGAAAGACCGCACATTGAACCGGTTGATGGGCACGGTGCGCTTGGGCGTGGTTCCCGGTGCCACATGCGCGCAGGGATCGTCGGGAATACGGTACGCCGGATTCATCCAAAACCCGGTGAAGGTGGCATCCACCACCTGAATCGAGTGCAAGTGCTTAACCCAATAGGTTCCATAGTGTCCCGGCACTACCAGGCGCAGCGGATAGCCATTGAGCCACGGTAAGGCTTCGCCGTTCATCTCCCAGGCTAGGAGCACATCCGGGTCAAGTGCCTGCTCAACATCCAACGCCTTCACAAAGTCGGGAATACTGGCCACCAGCGGTCGATCGAGACCATCGAAGAGCACCTGCTTAGACTGGGGCAACACGTTGGAAGCCTTAAGCACATCGGCCAAGCGGACCCCGCGCCAGCGCGCACACCCCATGTTGCCATGGCCCGATTGCCCTCCTGGAACACGCGGTTGAAAAAAGCCGCGACTATTTCCGGAGCATTGGTTCACCGCGACCACTTCGACCGTCTCAAACTTCTCCTTCAACATTTCAAGGCTCCAGGTCTGCGGCGTCTGGATGGTTCCGCGCACTTGCAAGCGGAAGGTCTCCGGGCTCAGCACCGACTGAGGAGGCGGCGAACCGGCCAAGTGATAGCGGACAAAAAAGGCATCGTTCGGTGTGAGCAGGCTTTCCTGATAAACCGAAAATGGCGTCTCCAACTGCGGCGGTCGGGCCGTGTGACGGATGAGTGGGCGTTTCTGGGGATACTTGACCAGCGGCCGTTCGCCAATGTCGAAGGGCAGTTGCACCCTATCTTCAGCCCAGGCTGAAGCAGCCAGCCCAGCCACGCCGGCCTTCAAGAACCTCCGACGGCTGGTTCCCTCTTCTCCCAGTTCCCGGTGCATGGATCCGAAGGTAACTCCGAATGGTGGGCCTAGAAAAGCGCCGAGAGATAGAGAATAAACCCTGTCCGCGGTCCTCAATATGATCCTCCAGTCACCCACCAATACCCGGGTAGACAGGCTGTCGACTCAGGACGCGGGACAGTTGCACTGCACTTCCGAAGGCGTCTTCGTGGAATCCGTAGCGAAAGTAGCTGCCGGCAAAGAAGACATTCTGGCCGTTCCCGCGACGGTTGAGGCCAGGCAACTCCTTTTGAGCAGCGATGGCCTCCAGACTGAAGAGCGGGTGGGTGTAAGGGATCTTGCGGTGGACGCGAGCCGGATCGATCTCGTGCTCGCCATTGATGGACACGAAATAGTCGGTGTCCGTTTGAAGGCCTTGGAGACAGTTCATCCAGTACACGGTCTGCGGAAGAATGGCTCCACTGGGATGCCGCGACATGCGATAATTCCAGGCCGACCAGGCGAGCCGAGCCTTGGGCATAACCTTCCGATCACTGTGCACCGTCGCCAGGTTCGGTTGATACTGGAAGGCGCCAAGCAACCGCCGCTCATCCGCATCGGCATCGGTGAGCAGGCGCAACGACTCATCGGCATGGGCAGCCAAAATGACGGCGTCAAATCGATGGGTGGCACCATCGGCAGTCGTCACCCAGGCGCTCCCGCGTTCGCGGCGGACCGCCACCACGCCCAGTCCAGTCCGGATGCGGTCGGCAAAGGGCGGAATCATCCGACGGACGTATTCGCGGGCACCTCGGGTCACCGTCCACCACGGGTGCTGCGTGTGAAGGCCGAGAAAGCCGTGATTTTGGAAGAACTGAATGAGGGTTCGTACCGGAAACTCCAGCATCCGGTCTGGCGGCGTGCTCCAGACGGCCCCGCTCATCGGAATGAGGTAGTGCTCGAGGAAATCACTTCCGTAGCCCCGACGTGCGACATAATCGCCGACCGTCGCGGAGGCCCATTGCGAATCGGACAACGCGGGCACCGCCTCGGCATTGAAGCGATTGACCTGCAGGAGCATTCGCCAATACCGGGGCCGGAATAAATTACGACGCTGAGCGAACAGATGATTCAAGCTGGAGCCCGAGAACTCCAATCCACTGGGGACATGCTGAACCGAGAAGGACATATCGGTGCGTTGAACCGGCACCTGGAGTTCCTCGAACAAGGCCACCAGATAAGGGTATGTCACCCGATTGAACACCATGAACCCGGTGTCGAAAGGCACAGGTCCAGACGGCTCCGCCACGTCGATGGTGTTGGTGTGACCGCCAACATGGGCATTGGGATCGAAGAGAGTCAGGTCGTACTGGCTATGCAAGAAATGAGCGCAGCCGAGTCCGGCGATTCCAGTTCCAATAATGGCGAGAGAAGGACGAGGGGACATGGGGACGACACAGTTAACTCTCAGCATTCTCCGACATATCCACCGGATGTCCAACGCCCACTCCTGTGATGGATGTTCACTCCAAGCTGAAAAGTGCCTTCCTCCGGGCGGGGACTGCATCCTAAGATCCGCTCATGTCGTTGAGCGAAGTCCCGCGCACTCCCAAGTGGCCCTACCTGTTGGCCGATGTGGTCCTCGTGGTCACCGCCGCTGCCGTGGCCTGGAAGGCAGCCCCCGTGTGGACCTGGAAGGAAATCGCCCTTGTGGGTGGTTTGACGGGACTCGGGGCTTGGATTTTCATCCAGCCCTTCCAGAAGGACCACGAGGCTGCTGTGAAGCTCTTCGAACAAGTGAACCTGGCCTCCGCCGCCGAGAAACTGGGCTCACTCGACAAGACCGCGCAGCAAATCGCTGCCGCCACCGCCCAATGGCAGGACATCCAGACGATTTCCACCAAGACCGTGAATGCGACTGGCAATATCGCCAGCCAGATCGCGGCGGAGGCGAAGGGGTTCTCGGAGTTTCTGACCCGTGCCAACGACGGTGAGAAATCCACCCTCCGACTGGAGATCGAGAAACTGCGCCGCGGTGAGAAGGATTCCCTGCAGGTGGTTATCCATCTCATGGACCATTGTTTCGCCCTCTTCCAAGCCGCCTCGGCGTCGGGCCAACCGCAGCTCATTCAACAAATCGGCAACTACCGAAACGCCTGCATCGATGCGACACGGCGAGTCGGCATCTTGCCCTATGAAGCCCAAGCCGGTGAGCCATTCGACAGCGAGCGGCATGAAATCGCCGATGGCTCCGAACCCCCTACGGGAGCCACGGTGGATCGAACGATCGCCTGGGGTTACACCTTCCAGGGCGTGGGCATCCGGCGCATCCAGGTGGCCATTGCCACAACAGAAACCGCGGCGACCCAGAGCTAGCTGATCGCCTAAAATCAGACCATCGGCTTCGGATAATTTGGCAAGAGCCGAACGTCGATGGCCTCCATGCCAGCGGCCCGGATGGATTCCATTCCAAGGTCGGTGTCTTCGAAGGCGCGGCACTCGGCCGGGTCGACCCCTAATTGCCGAGCGGCCTCCAGAAAAATATCAGGGGCGGGTTTCTGTAGCACCACGTCTTCGCTGGTGACGATGGCGCCAAACCAATCGTAAATACCCAAATGTCGCAGGACCGCCGGGATGCCCGGTCGCGAACCGCCGGTCGCGATGGCCATGGGTAGAACGCCGCGGTGACGCCGAGCAATCTCCACCACGGGTTCAATTGGCCCGACCTCGTGCAGAAACTCCAGGTAGGCGGTTTCCTTTTCCTTAGCGATCACCAAGGGGTCAAGCCCATCGATCCCTTGCTCCACAAAAAGCATCTTCAGAATGTTGCGCCCCGGAACTCCACCCAAGGCGTAGAAACGGGTCTCCGGAAACTCGATGCCGTAGCGACGAGTCACCAACTGCCAGGCCCGCCAATGGAGGGGCATGGTGTGGGCAACGGTTCCATCGCAGTCGAAGATTAGGGCTCGGGGAGATTGAAAAGTAGGCATCGGATCAGGTTTCAATGGCCGCAAGGCGGCGTTTCACTTCGTCGTTCATGAGCGGCTCAATCATGGGATCGAGGTCGCCATCCATGAAGGCCGCCAGATTGTAGAGCGTTAATTCCAGCCGATGATCCGTCACCCGGTTCTGAGGAAAATTGTAGGTACGAATCTTCTCAGAGCGCTCGCCAGTACCCACCTGATCCTTGCGCTGCTGGGCGTACTTGGCGTGCTCCTCGGCCATCTTTCGATCCAGCAGTCGGGATCGGAGCACCATCATCGCCTGGGCCTTGTTTTTTTGCTGTGAGCGCTGGTCCTGACAGCGGACATCCAGGCCGGAGGGTTTGTGAAAGATCCGAACCGCCGAATCAGTCGTGTTAACACCCTGACCGCCATGGCCACCGGCACGACAGACGTTGATCACTAGGTCTTCAGGTTTGATGACTACATCGACCTCTTGAGCCTCTGGCATGACGGCCACCGTCACCGTGCTCGTGTGAATCCGTCCCTGGGCCTCGGTAGCCGGCACCCGCTGCACCCGGTGAACACCGGACTCGTGCTTGATGCGCTTAAACACATCCTCGCCGGTGATCATGAAGATCACTTCTTTCATACCCCCCAGATCGGATGGGCTAGAATCCATTGGTTCGATCTTCCAGCTACGGTCCTCGGCATAGCGGCTGTACATGCGCAACAAGTCTGCAGCGAAGAGTGCGCTCTCGGCTCCGCCCGCGCCGGCCCGAATTTCCAGAATGGTGTTACGGGAATCTGTGGGGTCCGGAGGGATGATACCCCGCTGGACGGCCGCCGTGAGACGCGACTCCTCAGTCTCCAACCGCTGGACCTCCTCAGCCGCCAAGATTGCCATCTCAGAGCCGGCTAATTCCGTCGCCAAAAGCTCACGGTTTTCAGTGAGATCTCGGTGAGTCTTCAACCAAGCATCCCCATCGGCCAAAAATTGCCGCAAGCGCGCGTGCTCCCGGGTCAGCTCCTGCCCTCGGGCCGCATGGCTGAAGGCGTCCGGGGCACCGAGAAGTGCTTCCACCTCATCCAAGCGGCGGCGAAACTTCTCGATGAACGGCAGGAGATCCATGCTGGGTCAGGTTCTGGAGAGCGAGTGCCCGATGCGGACGAGGCAAAAGCAAACCGCCCGCGGGTCGTTTTGGGCGACCGGCGGGCGGTTGTTGGTTCTGCGGCTACTTCTTCTTCTTCTTGCCAGCGGCGTCCGCCAAAGCGGCTTGGGCGAGCTGGGTTTTGGCCAAGCGCTGTTGGAACTTGTCCACGCGACCCGCCGTATCCACGAACTTTTGTTGACCCGTGTAGAACGGATGGGTGAACGCGCTAATGCCGAGCAGGTAAAGCGGGTACTCCTCACCGTCTTCCGACTTGGCGGAGAGGTTAGTGTTGGCGCAGGACTTAGACAGGAACGACTGGCCAGAGGCCGAGTCGCGGAAGATCATCGTGCGGTAGTTTTTCGGGTGCACATCAGCTTTCATAACAGCAAAGAAAGCCCAATGTGGGTGAGCCCACCCCAGGAAACAAGCCCTTATTTGTGAGAATACAGTAAGTCGTATCCATCGATCCTGTTCTGAACGAGAACTGGCAGCTCCTACCCTCGTGGTCTACTTGCCACAGGAGGATGAGCCAAGGCACCCAGAATGCCTCGACGGCCTCTCAGCTCCGGGATCCTACAACACACGGGAAAGGAACAAATCCTATCCCCAAGGCACTCCTTGCGGTTTACCTTCTACCAAAACAATCCACGATGAAGCACTATAACGTCGGAGTTATCGGTCACGGTTGGGTGGCCTCGGCCCATATCCCTGCCATCAACGCCACCCGCCAGGGGCGCGTCACCGCGATCTACTCGAAGCGAGATCTGGATCCTGCCGTAGCCAGCGCGCAGTACGGTTCACCTATCCGAGTGTTTAAGGACTTGGATGCCATGCTGGCCGACCCGGACATCCATGCCGTGTCCATTTGCAGTTTCCCCAAAGACCATGCCGCCCAGTTCATCCAGGCGGTGCGGGCAGGCAAGCATGTGATTGTCGAGAAACCACTGGCGTTGACCTCCTCAGATCTCGAAACCATGGCCACGGCCTTGCGTGGGGCCCCCATTAAGACATGCGTCTGCTTTGAGGTGCGTTTCTCCGCACAATTTCAATCCATCCACTCGATGCTTCAATCCGGACTGCTCGGGGAGGTTCATTTTGCCGAAGTTGATTATTACCACGGTATTGGTCCCTGGTACGGACAGTTCCGTTGGAGCCATCAGAAGGCTGAGGCGGGCAGTTCACTCTTGAGCGCCGGATGTCATGCGCTCGATGCGCTGCTCATGGTGATGGGTGGCGAACCGGAAGAAGTGACCGCCTACGCCACCTCATCCAAGAGCCCTCACTTCGCGCCGTACGACTACCCAACCACGCAAGTGAGTATTGTGAAGTTCCGCGATGGTCGAATCGGCAAAACCACCTCCTGCGTGGACAGCCTTCAGCCCTATTATTTCCACACGCACATCGTGGGCAGTGAGGGATCGATCTTGGACAACAAGTTCCACAGCCAGAAACTGGGGATGCTCGACAAAAACAAGTGGAGCCAGTTGTCCTACTCGCCGGTGGATTCGGGCGACGTGAAAGACCACCCCTACCAAACCCAGTTCCAGGCGTTTTTTGACGCCCTCGACCGCGGCGAAGACATGCCGCTGACTTCCTTCGCCGACGCGTACCGCTCGCACCGATTGATCTTCGCCGCGGATGCCTCAGCAGCCTCGGGCAAACCGGTCAAACTCTAAGCCGGTTCTATAAAATCCGGAGAACAGTCGTCAGCGGATCATGCCGCAACGATCGCCGCGGCTAACGCCAAGGCTCCCACCGGCACCGAGTCTTCACCCAAACCGGCCAAAGCGACCCGCGGACCTGGGTGGAACGCGTCCATGAGGTAGGCCGGCAGGGCTGCCGCGATGGCTCCCCGGAGGGGTTCTCCCACCAACGAGAGCCCACCGCCCACCACGATGATCTCGGGATGAAAGAGATGGACGGCGTGGGACAACGCAAAGGCCAAGTCATCGGCGACTTCCTTCACAATGCGCTGAGCCAGCGGATCACCGTCGTCGACGGCCGCACGCAGGTGACGTGCTTCGCTGCCCTCCGTCGTCTGGGCCTCGACGGCACGAGCCAGCAAGCCATCCTTGCCGATCACGGCCGCCCGGATCCGACGATCCACGGCCCAACCCGAGCACGCATCCTCGACGATGCGGCCCGAGCGATCCAAGCGCAGATGCCCCATCTCGGCTTCGCCGGGGCAGGCACCGTGATAAAGACGACCATTCACGACCATGCCGCCGCCCACACCGCTGCCCATGTTAATCCAGAAGACACATCCAAACCCCTGCCCTGCCCCCCGCAGTGCCTCTCCGAGGGCGGCCACATTGGCATCATTCTCGACGGCAACAGGCACTCCGGTGAGCTCGCGAACCCAGTCTCCCAGCGGAAAATCATGCCAGCCAGGCACCTGATGAGAGCAACAAATCTGGCCGGTCTTAGGGTCCACAGGCCCGCCAAAACCCACGCCCACCGAGGCGATGCGATGCCTGGCCATCAACCCAGGAACCACGGCAGCGATCTGTTCCCGAATCCCAGCCCCACCCCGAGCACGATCCGCTGCCAAGCGATGGCGCTCCAAGAAGGTCCCGTCGGCACCACCCGCCACGATCTGGATCTTGGTGCCCCCGATTTCGATTCCAATATGAGTCATAGGCGTCGGCGGAAACCCTTCGTATTTTGCCCGGTCCGTCCAATCTAATCCGGAAGACTTTCTACCCGACGGAACACAACCGCGGCGGCAACCGTGTGTTCGTCGATGGGCATGCCCAATACCGTAAGGCCAAACAACTTCGAGCTCGTGACTTTGGCCTGACCGATGGGTACTCGGGGAAAGCCGACGATGATCAAAATGCGAGCGATACCGTCTGTTACCGGAGCGATTTCAACGTCCCCTGAGGGTTGCGGGCGTCAGGCCTTAAGGCCACACCGCCTGTTCTTATGAGTGTTTATGCATATTGTTGGAAACGAACCCGTTTTTGAACAGTATCTGGCCATGGCCAAGCGCGAGCATGTGGGAGGGGTCTCCGCCAGTGATCTCAGCGACGAAGCCCTGGAACTCATCGCGGCTCGATTCCGGGTCCTTGGAGAGCCCAGCCGTTTGAAGCTCATTCGAGCCTTGGAAGGCGGCGAGTTGTCGGTCTCCGCTCTCATAGACAAGACCGGGTTAACTCAAGCGAATGCCTCTCGACACCTCCAGACCCTGACCCAGGCGGGAATCTTAGGCCGTCGTCGTGACGGAACCAGCGTGATCTACCACATCTCCGACCCGGGGATCT
>JAPLUH010000216.1 GCA_026397675.1 Verrucomicrobiota bacterium | reverse complement strand
GGCTAGGACCGTGGTCAGGCCATCCCAACCCACCGACCGGAGGACCGAATAAGTACTCCCCGGCCGAGTGGGCCAAGCCAATCGGATGGAACCCTGAGGTCCAGGCACAACCTCGACCCGGACAGGCCGGATGGTCGGATCGGTCAAGAAGCTCAACGAGGCTTCTTCACTGAGTACCGAACCTTCGGCATGACTCACGCGGACCGTATAGAGTCCTAGATGGTCTCGAGAAACCTGCGCGATCCTCAACTCTTGGCGAGTGGCCCCGGACAACGGTTGAATTGCCCGCGACACCGACATAGGAGTCCCCGTCCCAATCTGAGACCAGTCGAACCCGAAACTCCGGCTGATTGGCGACCTCGGGAATGGTGGAAAAATCAACCGTGAGACCATTCGTGAAGGTTGCGCCTCCATTCAACGTGAAGACCGGTCCGGCCTTCAGGGTTTGTCCGTCGGTGGAATACAGCACTTGGAGTCGGCGACTGGCCGTGCTGGTCGCTCGGACATCAAACTTCAGGACGACGGACTGAAAACCAACCGTCGAAGTGGAGATCTCCAGACCCGCGCTCTGAGATCCTGTTCCCTGCTTGGGAAAACCGGTGAGTTGCAGAGCAAAGTCGGCATTGGTGGAGGGATCGCTCGAACCAAGGCCGGAGGCCGGAGCCGTGCGGAGGCCTCCGAGGACCACCAGTGTCGCCGTGCCGGAGGTGGCATGCAGGAGGTTGTTGGTCTGGTTAAAATCCCACAGAACGATGGGCTGCTGGGCGAAAAGTAAACTCGAGAAGATCGGGATTGCCGCCAGCAGAAGGGCAAAAATTCGGGCGATGGGTTGCAGTTGCATGATGAGTGGTATTGGCAATGTCGTTGTTGCTAGCGGGGTGGGGCGAGGTGAGGAGCCTCCCTATCTCCGCCATTGACCAAGGATTCGTTGGGTCCTCCACAGACCTTTCAGGATTCGTAGAAAAAAACGCCGCTGGAGAGAAAACAGTCCGGGCTCGTGGGAACGTGAGGACCTTCTGCCCCATCAAACCCCGGCGCTGTCCGGCCACCGAATTGCCCGTGGCATTTCAGGGAGAGGGCACTAGCCTTGCGGCCATGAGCGTCGCAGTTGCAGGCCCAGCGGCATGGAGTGTTGCCTTGGGATTGGTAATCGGTACCGCGATCGGGCCTAGCACCGCGGCCGACCTGCCTGCCCCCGGATTTACTCCCGAATCTCGGGGTGAACACGCGCTGACGGGCATTTTGGCCCATGTGCGTCCTGGAGTAACCCTAACCAACGCCACACTCC
This sequence comes from Verrucomicrobiota bacterium, assembly GCA_026397675.1. Lineage (GTDB taxonomy): Bacteria > Verrucomicrobiota > Verrucomicrobiia > Limisphaerales > UBA9464 > SXXZ01. The sequence continues at coordinate 4,594 of JAPLUH010000216.1, read as the reverse complement.
TCATTCGCGATGGCCGAATCGCCTCGGTCGGTGTCGGACTCAACATCCCCGCCTCGGCCCGGACTTGGAACCTGCCCGGCGCGCACGTCTACGCCGGGTTTATCGATCCCTACCTGACGCTCGGATCGACGGCCGGCGCGGTGACCACACAGGGCTCTGATTTCCCGGCGACCGGCTCGGGATCCCTCACCTCCGGGGCCCCCCGTTTTTTTGGAGTGCCCGGTCAGGAACGCGATCCCGGATCGCCCGGCCCGGCCCACGGCATCGCCGAGGTGACACCCGAGCGGCGGATGATCGAAGGCTTGTCTCCAGATCTCAAGGAGTTGGCCACACTGCGTGAGCTAGGCTTTACCGCCGCCAATGTCGTTCCGGCCAAGGGCATCCTGCGTGGACAATCCGTGGCCATCAGCCTCTCGGACGTGTCTCCGAACCGGGCGATCCTCAAGCCCGATACCGCCCAGCACGTCGCCTTCGCCGTCGGAGGCGGCGGCGGCGATGCCTATCCCAAATCGCTCATGGGAGTCATCGCCACAGTGAGGCAGTCCTGGATGGATGCGGCGTGGTACCGCGCCGATCAGGCCGATTACGTTTCAGCTGGGCGTTCCAGCGCTCGCCCGCGGCCCGAGTTTAATGCGGCTCTCGCTGCGCTCCAGCCGACGCTCGGAAACTCGGCGGCTGCGGGCTCTCAACCCGTCGTCTTCGAAGCCGGTAGTGTCCTGATGCAAGACCGGGCTTTCCGTGTGGCCTCCGAGGCGGGGGTACGACCGCAGTTGGTGGCCAGCGGTCAGGAATGGCGACGGCCAGATCTCCTGGCACCCATGGCCAAGGCGTCCGTTCCGTTCATCGTGCCGCTCAACTTCCCGGCGTTGCCAAAGTTCCCTGAAGAATCCGCTTGGGATTCTGTCTCCCTCGACGTGCTGCGGACCTGGGATTGGGCCCCGGAAAACCCAGCCGTGCTGGTCCGTTCTGGTCTAACCATCGCCCTGACTACCCACGCGCTACCGGACCGCAAATCCTTCCGCTCGCAATTGCGTATAGCTCTCGATCGGGGTCTCTCCGAATCGAATGCCTTGGCTGGACTAACCACCACTCCGGCGGCTTTGTGCGGACTCAGCGATTCCCTGGGTACCATTGAATCAGGGAAACTGGCCCACCTCACCGTGGTGGAACCCGGCGGTGGATTCTTTGATCCGGCTTCCCGAGTCACGGCCGTGTGGATCGATGGCGTGGCCTACGAGACCGATGCCGCCCTGAAGACCCCCGAGCGCAAGGAACCCAATCTGGAAGCGGAGGCCAAGAAGGCCGAGGAGCGCCAACTGGTGGCTCGACGCGTGGCTCATCCTCCCATGGAAGGCCGCGGTCCCATCGCTCAACCGGATTCGGTGATTATTCGCAACGCCACAATTTGGACGAGCGGACCCCAGGGTACTCTTGTGCGGGCCGATTTGCTGGTGGCTGCCGGGAGGATTCAGGCCGTGGGTTCTTCACTGACCGCAGGTCCGTCGGTCCAAGAAATCGATGGCACCGGGCTGCATGTTACTCCGGGCATCCTCGACTGCCATTCGCACTCCATGATCCTCGGAGCCGTTAATGAGGCAACGCTGCCCAGTACGGCGATGGTCCGCATTGCTGACGTGGTCAATTCAGAGAGCGAGAACATCCACCAGCAACTGGCCGGCGGCACAACGCTAGTGAACTTGTTGCACGGGTCAGCCAACCCCATCGGCGGCCAGAACTGCGTGATCAAACTGCGCGAGGGAGCCAGCCCCGAGGCGCTGAAATTCGAGCCGGCCCCGGGTGGTATCAAGTTCGCCCTCGGCGAGAACGTCAAACAGTCGGGCTGGGGCGACAAGGCCGTGACCCGATTCCCGCAAACGCGGATGGGCGTCGGCACCTTTTATCGCAATCGATTCACTGCGGCCCAGCAGTACCGTGATGCGTTCCGCAAAGGACACCACTCCGATGGCTCACCGGTCCGGCGAGATCTTGAACTCGAGGCCCTCATGGAAATCATCGAAGGCACCCGGCTCATCCATTGCCACAGCTACCGCCAAGACGAAATTCTGGCCTTCCTGCGCGTGATGGAGTCCTTCGGGGTCCGCGTGGCGTCGCTCCAGCACATACTCGAAGGCTACAAGGTGGCCGACGAAATCGCCCGGCACGGGGCCGGCGCCAGCGCCTTCGCCGATTGGTGGGCCTACAAGTACGAGGTCATCGATGCGATCCCTTATGCCGGAAGCCTGATGCGGGAGCGCGGCGTGACGGTGAGCTTCAATTCGGATTCCAGCGACCACGCCCGCCGGCTCAATTTCGAGGCGGCCAAGGCCGTGAAGTACGGAGACACCCCCGAGGCCGAGGCGCTGAAATTCGTGACACTCAATCCGGCTAAACAACTCGGCATCGACCACCGGGTGGGTTCTCTGGAATCAGGCAAGGACGCTGACTTCGTGATCTGGAGCGGCTCACCGCTAGACTCTGCAACTCGCTGCCTCGAAACCTGGGTGGACGGCCGCAGCTACTTCAAACTCTCGGCCGAGGCGGCTCGGGTGAAAGCGCTCCAGGAGGAACGCAGTGCATTGCACGCCAAGGCCCACAAAGTCGCCGGTGGGGGTGGTGAATCCAACGCCTCGGACAAGGCCCGCAAACAATTCTTCGAACGCGCACTCGAACACGTCCGCCACTGGGGCGTGAAGGAATGTCAGGACTGTCTGGTCCGAAAGGCGGAGTGATCGCTGGCGCCGTTCCGCCATGAAAATCCCGAAGCCGCAACGAACGGCACGACGACGACCGAGGGTCACCGGACTCCGCACACCGTTGCCGCCCCTCCAAGACCGGCCCGGACGGCCCGAACAACCAGCACAGCCGCAGGCCTCCGGAACCGAGCAATCCGAACAAATCGTAATCTCAGGCTGCGATTATCTCGGCTTGTCGGACGATGCGGTGATCCGGGAAGCATGGCTGAAGGCCTCAGCCAGCGGACCTCTTCAAACCGGGGCTTCTCGAGCGACGACCGGTGATCACCCCCTGTACCGCCGCGCAGAGAAAACGATCGCGGACTTCCTGAATGAACGTCCTCACGGCCACAGGCTACCTCGCATCGCTGGCGGTGGCTCAAGGGTTGCGGGATCAGGCCACCCATGTGGTCGTGGATGCCTCTGCACACAACTGCGTCCAAGACGGTGCCCGCTTAAGTGGATTGCCGATCCTCTCCTTTGCCTCCGGCGATGCCCGCGCGTTGCGCTCGGTGCTGAGCAACCTGCCGCCCTCGGCCCGCCCACTGGTGGCCACCGATGGGGTGTACGGCATCCGGGGCGGCATGGCCCCGTTGAACGAGTACCTACTAGCGCTGCCTGCCTCAGGCTGGCTCTGGGTAGACGACGCCCATGGCCTTGGATCCGTGGGTCCAACCGGTCGAGGATCACCCGAATTTTTTGGCCTCCGAGATTCCCGAATTATCCGAAGCGTCACGTTTTCAAAAGCATTGGCCGTCGCGGGTGGAGCTGTCATTGGCGACGCCTCCCTTATGGAACACGTTCGCACTCGAGCTGGAGCCTATTTGGGATCCTCGGCTCCACCGCTGGCCATCGCTGCGGCCATCACGGCTGCTGTGGTCCGGGTGCATCGGCTTCCGGGCCGCGTCCGTCGGTTGCAGGAGCTCGCCCGCCGTTTTTCAAACGCGTTGCCGTCTCGGCCCGAAATCCTCAACGACCCCCGAACTCCGGTGACCGCTATCCATCCCCGCGATGCGGCCCAAGCCCAACGACTCACTGAAGCCCTGACCCAAGCGGGCTTTGTCCCGCCGTGGATCCGCTATCCGGGTGGGCCCGGTAATGGATTTTTTCGCATTGCCCTCAAAGCGACCCATTCTCGAAGTCAAATCGATCGGCTGTCGCGGGTAATCCAGGTTGGCTTGAACGAATAGCCACCGCCGTTTCGAGAGCCCGGCGAGCGGTCACTACGGAGACCCGTCGGCTTCCTGAAACTCACCACCGCGTCGAAGGCGGAACGGGGCGCTGCGGACAATCTCCAGAATCAGGCGAGGCGCTCGGTGACCATCGCTCGCCACAGCCTCAGCGATTTGTTTCACCGCGGGGCTATCGTAATACTCCACGCCTCGGCCCAAGGCATAGGCCAGCATCTTTTCGGTGAGGTGACGCACGAAGAGTTGCTTGCGATTCAGTAGGACTTGCTTGAGGGCCTCCGGGCCCACGATGACCACACCGCCCGGCAATTCTCCGCTGGCGTCGACCCACTCTCCCGACACCTGGGTGCGCCATCGACCGATGGGATCGTAATTCTCTAGGGCAAAGCCCAGGGGATCCAGGCGCGCATGACAGGCCGCGCAGTTGGGATCCTTGCGGTGCTTCTCCAGGCGCTGACGAAAGGTGAGCCCCTCACTTTTCTCATCATTGGGAGACAGCGTGGCGACCAAGGGCGGCGGGGGCGGGGGCGGGGTTCCGAACACTTCTTCTAGTAACCACTTTCCGCGCAATACAGGACTCGTGCGCTGAGGATAACTAGTATGGGTCAGCACTGCCGCCATGCCCGTGACGCCACCCCGGCGGCGGTCGGACAATGAGACACGGGTAAAGGT
>JAPLUH010000559.1 GCA_026397675.1 Verrucomicrobiota bacterium | reverse complement strand
TTGGGCGCCGGCCCGAGCCAGGCATCCCAATCGAGACCTGCGGGCGCCGGCCCATCGGGCACCGGTTCCCATCGTGAGCCATCAAGCATGTTGTACACCTTGACGTGAACGATGCGGCCCAACTTGCCGCTGGCGATGTAGTCGCGTGCCGAGGCCGCATACGGGCCGCTCCGGTTCTGGAACCCCACCTGCACGATGCGGCCATACTTGCGTGCCGCCTCGATCATCTTACGCCCCTCCCAAATCGCATTGCAGGGGTTCTTCTCCACATACACATCCTTGCCCGCCTGACAGGCCATGACGGTGGCCAGAGCATGCCAGTGTTCGGGCGTCGCAATGACCACGGCATCCACCTCGCGGTCATCGAGGGCCACCCGCATGTCGGAGATTCGCTGGGGCGCCCGCTTTTGGACCCGAGCCAGATCCTTCATAATCCCGTCGCCACGATCCTTCCAAATATCGCAGACATACTTGAACTCCACCCCAGGCAAACGGGACATCCCGGCTGAATGATTGGAACCGCGGCCACCGGCTCCAATGAGCGCAAGCACCACGCGTTGAGAGGGGGCCGAGGCCGAAGCGGCACGATCATTGGAAGCACGAGCCGAAACCGCCGCGACGCCAACCGCCGAGCCAGCCAAAAAATGGCGCCGAGAAAGCAGGGTAGAACTCATGGGAGATTCAAAAAGATGACAAACCCAACGACGCAAATCCATCCACCAATTCGATCTACTTTCTTAATCGATCCGACGCTTCCTCCGTTGATTTGCGCGACTACCCGGTTTTGTGGCTGACGCGGATTCACTGGCTCAGGTAGACAGTGGTCAATGCCCCGCCCCTTGAGATCCCGTTTGGGACCCAACCTGCTCCTCAAGGGGCCGTGGCGGGCGTTGTTCATTCTGTGGCTGCTGGTGAGGATAAATCCCCTTCTCACGGCCCAATCGGGGGATGCCTCGATCGAGTTTTTTGAATCACGGATTCGCCCCTTCCTGATCACCGATTGTCAGGATTGCCACGGGCCTCAGCACCAGCGGGGCGGACTGAGGGTCGATTCTCGCGAGGCCCTGCTCCGTGGGGGCGACTCCGGCCCGGCCGTGATTCCAAAAAAGGCCCAAGAAAGCCGCCTGCTCCGGGCCATTCAGCACTTAGAGCCCGACCTGCAAATGCCCAAGGAACGCCCGCGCTTGCCGGAGACGGTGATCCGCGATGTCGCCCGCTGGATCGATGCCGGAGCGGTTTTCCCGGTGGCTTCCGGCTCTTCGGCGAACTCAACCAATAACTCTTCGGCATGGCCTCGTGTTTTTGAAGCCCGCCGGCAGTGGTGGAGTTTTCAGCCTCCCGTCGCGGCGCCCGTTCCCGTGGTGAATCGCCCCGAATGGTCCACCCACCCTGTGGACCGATTCATCCTCGCGCGACTGGAGTCCGAGGGGTTGCGACCGGCGGCTCCGGCCGAACCTCAAGTCTGGTTGCGGCGAGTGCATGAAGCCATCACCGGACTGCCCCCGGAACCGGCGGATGTCGCTGCCATTGTGGCGAACCCCTCTCTCGAGGCCCGAGCACGGGTGGTGGATGCCTTGCTGGCCTCCCCGCGGTTCGGCGAGCGGTGGGCACGCCACTGGATGGATCTAGTGCGATTCGCCGACTCCTATGGCCACGAGCAGGACTACACCATCACGCATGCCTGGCGCTACCGCGACTACCTCATCCGCGCTTTCAACGCCGACGTGCCTTACGACGTGTTCGTCCAAGAACACATGGCCGGCGACCTCCTGC
>JAPLUH010000195.1 GCA_026397675.1 Verrucomicrobiota bacterium | reverse complement strand
CTAAAACCATCCTAAGAGTCCTTGAGGAGGCCGAACTCAACTTGCAACACGTGGCCGCGCCGGACAGCGGGTCCCCGGGCGAGACCGATCCCAGCAGTGGCCGATCCCGAAGGGTCCGTCGTCTGGAGCGCGATGCGCTGCAAGAGCTAACCCCACCGCCCCAGCTCGACCTCTTTTCCTGAGGGCCTCGCCTGGAGGGCAGAAACAACGGGCAGCCAAGACTTTAAGATCGGCACCCGAGGAATCGGCACCCGAAGTGAGCGAGGTGTAGACAGGGCCCCCACACGGGGAACCTCCACGCGGAGGCCAAAGCCCCAAGTCACCGAGGAGCTAACAATGATCCTCGGCCCGGCCTGCTCGAAGGGCTCGACGGGCGTTCAGCCCCGACCCGTTCAGAACTTGAACTGAACGCCTGCCATGGCTCCGAACACGGAGCCTAGTTGAATGCTGGTACCGCGGCCTTGCGACGAAAAGTTCAGGTCCGAATTGGACTGAATGTCGCCGCCGGCAAAAACCGACCAACTCGGGGTGATGGCAAAATCCACCAAGGCCCGGGCATAGAATCCCGGACGCCAATCCGCACGGGAGGCGTTGACCGACAAATTCTGCGTGACCACCCCAAACTCCGCCGGGTTTCCGGTGAAGGTGGTGGACTCGCTGAAGCGCAAGTCGGCCTGTGCATAAATGGTGCAGAAGCCGGCTCCCAAACCCACCGTCAACCGGTCAGTCACCGGCAATTCGACCCAGGGGCCGAACTTGGCCGTATGCAAGTCGGTCGAGACAGCCGCATTCAACGAGTTGATGCCGACGGCTTGCACCGCGGAAGACCGCACGGGATCGAAGTCCACGACTGGAGCAACAGGCCCGCCGGGAACTGGCCCAAAATATCCACCCTGATATCCCGCAGACGGGGGAACGATGCCGCCCAATGAGTACACCGACTGGCGACGGGTGGCCGTGCCGGAGACCGTACTGGAGGCCGATGCGTCGAAGGTGGTAAAACCATAGCCTGCCTCGACGCCCCAATGACCCGTCCGCTTCTTGAAGGACCGGAAACTGTACAGTTCATACATCGCCCACAACTCGCCCCCATAAGCGGTACTGCCCCCACTGCCATCCAACGTCCCCACCCGCGGCACCTGATCGAATCGAGTCAGCGTGAGTTCATTTCCAGCAACCTGATCGGCGCGCTGATAACCCCAATTCCAGGTCGCGGATCCCGGATTGGCGGACACTGCTCCCGCATTGGTCGAGGTAGAGGTGTTCGATCCCAACAGCACATAGCCATCGGCGAATTGCCCGGCCGCACCCGACAGGGGCACCTGAGTATCGGTGAACGAGGCTTTGAGGTTAAACTGCACCCGACCCGCTAGGCGGAAACGGATGCCCAAGGGCTCGGGCGCATCCTCATTCTGAGCGCGGGCAGACAAGGCGGCACTGGTGGCGAGGAGCAGGAGGGCGGTGCGTTGAATCGAAGGACTCATGGCGGTAAAAGTCGACGTCAAGAGAGGCGAAGAAGGGACTGAATTTCAGCGGAATTCAAGGACTCGGTAGAAACGGTTGGTCGGAGTGTTTTCCGTCCGGGGCGACCCATTGTCGAGCCACTGTACTTTCCGACCATTGCCCAAAAATGCCGGGCGGGCGGTTCGGATGACCGAGTTGGTGTTGTCCTGCGCGCTGAAATCATTCAGCGAATCCGAGTAGCGGATGTAGTAGCTGAAGTTGGTGAGGGTTGGGAACTCCAGCAGCACCCCGCCTGTCAGCACCGGCTTGTAGGTCACCGGGACCAGACTGCGCCGACCGATCGGGGTCTGAATGGTGCTGTCCAAGGCGAATTCGCTCACATATCCCGGCGTTCCGATGCTGTTGGGTCGTCCATCGGACGCGTAGTACTCGAAGGTCAACCGGCGGACGGCGAACGCGTCCATGGGCCCCACAAATACCGAAGGACTGGGCGGAGTGCCCACCGGACCCACCGAACTGGCCAGCGAGACGGGCACCCCACGGGTGTCATTGGTCAGACCCGTGACGATGAGCAGGACGTCCGCGAGGGCATCCGGACGTAGGTTGACCACCTGGGCCGCCTGCTCAAAATAACCGGTCTGTCGATTGAGAGTGACCGATCCGCTCGGAATCACCTGCGGCGTCATCAAGATATTGAGGGGGAACGTCACCCGATCCGCTAAATTAGTTCCCAAGACTCGGTCACTGCCACTGGGCAACGGCAGGAATGGGCGGGCA
>JAPLUH010000279.1 GCA_026397675.1 Verrucomicrobiota bacterium | reverse complement strand
TCGTCCGGCCAAACACGCGTTGTGCGACAGGGAAGTGGACCTTGAGGTCTTGGATTTCGAGAAGGTTCATGCCCGGTGAGAAACGGTTTGAGGTTCGAGAAGCGAGTCGCAAAGTGGGCAGCGCACCCGACGGCCCGCTTTGACGGAGGCGAGTTCTGGAGCCTGGGTGGAGCAACTTGCCTGTGCCTTGGGACAACGGGGATGAAAGCGGCACCCGCTCGGGAAGGATCCCAGCAATGGAACAGTGCCGGGAATTGCCGTCAGACGCTCGACTTCGGCCTCCAGGTCGGGCACGGACTGGATCAACGCCTGGGTGTAGGGATGCAGCGGCCTTTGGAGAACCTCCCGCACCGGCCCGTGCTCGACGATTTGTCCCGCATACATCACCGCCACGTCATCGGCGAGGTCACCCACGATGCCGAGGTTGTGGGTGATGAGCAGTACGGCCATGCCCAGCTGTTTGCGCAGGTCGCCCAACAGCTCAATGATTTGCGCCTGGATGGTGACATCGAGAGCGGTGGTGGGTTCGTCAGCCACGAGCAGCTTCGGCTGCGACGCGAGCGCCATCGCGATCATCACACGTTGCTGCATGCCGCCGGACAGTTCGTGCGGATAATTTCTCAACCGCGATTCCGGCGCAGGAATGCCGACGAGCTTCAGCAATCGGATGACCTCGGCATCGTTGGCCGCCGCAGGCCGATGGTATTTGAGGGATTCCTTGATTTGCGCCCCGATGCGAAAGACCGGGTTCAAGGACGCGCCCGGTTCTTGGAAGACGTAGCTCACGAGTCCGCCTCGAATATCGCGCAACTCGCGCGACGACATTTTCAAAACGTCCCGGCCTTCGATGAGAATCTCGCCGCCGACGTAGCGCGCGGGTGGAGAGGGCACGAGCTTGGCAATAGAAAGCGCGGTCACGCTCTTCCCAGAGCCACTCTCGCCGACGAGACACAAGGTCTTGCCGGCCTCCAGCGAGAGGGAGACGCCGTCCACCGCGCGGGCGGCGTGGGCGCCAGAGCCGAATTCGACCTGGAGGTTTTTGATTTCGAGGAGAGGCATGATTTTTACAGAAGGAACCGAAAGAGCCCTGATAAATTGGCGCTTCGTGCTTTTGGTTCGGCGGGTTGCAAGTGGTGGTTCATCCGGCCGTGACCTGTCAGGTGTTGATTTTTCCGTCTTCTTCGTTTCCTCCGTTGCCTTCTGTAAAGATCCCCATCACGCCGCCGATTTGATGCGCGGATCGATCCACCGATAGAGCACATCCACCACCAGGTTGGCGGCCACGACGAGGACGGCGCTGAACATCACCGTGCCCATGATGACCGGCACGTCGAGGTTGAACACACTTTGCACCGCCAGAGTGCCGATGCCGGGCAGCGCGAAGACGTTCTCGGTGAACATCACTCCGCCGAGCAGCCCGGCCACGTCCATGGCGAGAATGGTGACGACCGGGATCATCGCATTGCGCAGACCGTGCCGGAACAATACCACCGTTTCCGCAGCGCCCTTGGCCCGGGCGGCGCGGACGTAGGGGCTGTTGAGCACTTCGGTCATGTTGCTGTGGATGAGTCGGGCGTAGTAGCCCACGGACAACAGCGCGAGCGTCCCCGCGGGCAGCAGCAAATGAGAGAAGCCGCGAAACCCCGCCACCGGAAACCAGCCCATCTTGTAGGAAAGCCAATACTGAAGCATGCGCGCGAGCCAGAAGGCGGGCAGCGAGAGGGAGAGCGTGGCCATCACCAGCACGAAGCGGTCGAACCACGACCCGCTGTATTTGGCGGTCAACACGCCCAGCGGCACAGCGAGGAACATCCAGAGGATGATGGCCAGGGTGGATAAGGCAGCAGTCGTCGGCAGCCGGGTCAAGATGGCTTCGGCCACCGGTTGTTCTGTGACGTAGGACTGCCCCAGATCTCCGTGGGCCAGGTTGTTCAAATGATAGCCCAGGCGCTTCCAAATCGGTTCATCGAGATGGAACTTCGTGTGGATCGCCTTGATCACTTCGGCCGAAGCCTTTGGCCCGGCGATGACGCGCGCCACGTCTCCGGGCACCGCGTTGACGAGGAGGAACGTGAGCACGGCCGTGCCGAGCAGGGTCACGGCCGACCAGAACAACCGATTGCCGAGTCGTAAGAGCATGGCGTTTGTTTAATTTCTTGGGGGAGCCGCGAAGGCTAACAGATTGCTGTTGCCGTTAGGCACTATTTCTTCGGGGAATCCATGGCCCACCCATGACGGTCTCGGATGCGCACAAAG
>JAPLUH010000097.1 GCA_026397675.1 Verrucomicrobiota bacterium | reverse complement strand
TGTCTCCAACGAATTCGACATCGGCCCGCGCTACCGGAACCTCTACGGCACCCTGTCGATGGCCAAGAAGGGGGCGAGCACCAATGCGCTGGCGACCGTGCGGCAGACCAACGCGGCGGTTGCCTTCACCCAGTTTGCCGGTCTGAAGACCAACGTCATTACCTACACCAATGCTTTCCCTGAGATCTCGACCTTCGAGGTGTACACCGAACGGATTGTGGCCACCAATGGTTCTGGCGCGACCCAGATTTGGACCGTTTCCAAAGACGGGGTGATCTACACCGGAGGTCCCCACTCGGCATCCAGCCAGTGGTTCCTGAGCTTCGGGGACAACTCGGCCAACTTGGACAACCAGAATGGCGGTTTCACGGTATTTGGTCGGGTGGTGAGTGATACCAATGTGTTCAATCGCCTGAACACCTTCCAGCCCGTCCGGCGGGCGACCAACGTTGTTTACCCGGCCGGTGGTGCTTTCAACGAACTTCCGTTGCTGAGTTACTTTGACCCCTTGAGCCTGGCCCAGCTCTACGCGGGACTGCTCTATGTGGACATCACCGAGCTGCCGCCGTTGGCTCCGCCCACTCCAGACCCTCGCCTGCCGGGTGTCCAACTGACGGGATCCTTTCCCATGGCACACACGGTGGAAGTGTCCTCGGCGCTCCAAGGCCCTTGGTTGACCTTGAGCAACTTCGTTGGGCGCACTGCTGCGGCTCCGGTGCCCGATCCGGACGGCAACGGCCCGCTGCGGCTTTATCGCCTCAAGGTCCCGTTCTCATTGCCGCGCCCGGAGTGACTCATGTCGCCCGTGTGGTGAGTTCTGGTGATTGGTTTTGCTCAGGCCAGAGAGATCACCGCTTCGACGCAACGACCACATAGGGGCGGGTGGGCCGGATTTTCGCCGACAGAGAGTTCCCAGTGCCAGCAGCGTTCGCATTTCTTGCGGCCCGCTTCGCCGGCGACTTGCACCGTGATTTGGCGCTCGGCCGCTTCCGTCACGGTCACCGCCGAGCAGTTGCACAGCTCCCGCAGTTCGGCTTCGTGCGACGCCACCAACGCGGAATCCGCAGCCGGCAAGGCGAAGTGCAACACGGCGTCCAGGCTCTTACCGATCAGTTTGGCCTGACGTGCCTTTTCCAACTCGGGCAGCGCTTGCTCCCTCAATGAGAACAGGACAACCCAAGTAGGTTCGGTCGGCGCGGCGCCGGTGCTCGGATTCCAGAGGCTCAGGTGCACCGACTTCGTGGCCACTCCCGGAATTTGCTCCCAGGCCTCGTCGGCCGTGAAGGCCAGAATCGGAGCCAGGGCTTGGGTGAGCCGGGTCAGGATGCGGTGCAGGGCGCTTTGGGTGCTGCGGCGGCGGTCCGAGCCCGCGGGATCGGTGTAGAGCCGGTCCTTCACCACATCATGGTACATCGCGCTGAGCTGCACCGCGCAGAACTGCGAGATCAACTGGTACACGACATGAAATTCATAGGTGTCGTAGGCCTGAGCGACCGCGGCTTCCAGCGTGGCGAACTCACCCAAGATCCAACGGTCAAGGCCGCTGAGTTGGTCGTCAGCCACCGCGTCGGTCGCCGGGTTGAAGTCGTACAAGTTGGAGAGCTGGTAGCGCAGGGTGTTGCGAATGAGCCGGTAGGTTTCACCCACCTTCTTGAGCCGCTCTTCGCTGACCACGATGTCGCTGCGGTAGTCTTGCGAGGCGACCCACAGGCGCACCACATCGCAACCGTAGTCCTTAATGTAGCGATCGGCCGTCTGCGGCTTTTGATAACCGCCCTGACCTTGCTTGGACTTGGAGATTTTTTCGCGGTCTTCATCGACCATGAAGCCGTGGGTCAGCACCGTCTTGAAGGGCGCGGCTCCGTTGCCCGCCAGCGACAATAGTAAGGACGACTGGAACCAGCCCCGGTGCTGATCGCTGCCTTCCAGATAAACGTCGGCCTGCCAACCGCCCTCCGAACCGCGGAGCTCGGGTCGGCGCATGAGTACCGCGCGGCTGGAAGAACCGGAGTCGATCCACACGTCGAGCGTGTCCTGGCTTTTGCGGACGGCTTCCGGGCCCGACCAATCGGTGGGTCGGCATCCCGCCCACAGCGCCTCCACCGGCGTCGCGAACCAGACATTCGAGCCTTCACGCTCAATCCAGTCGGCCGCGTTGCGGACGATCCGGGCATCGAGAATGGGTTCGCCCGCCGCATCGTAGAAGGCCGGGATGGGCACACCCCAGGTGCGCTGACGCGAGATGCACCAGTCGGGCCGGGACTGTACGGCCCCCTGGATACGGCTCTTGCCCCAGTCCGGAATCCAGTTCACCGAATCAATGGCGGCCAACGCGTGTTGCCGGAAAGGCAGGGCTCCGGGAGTGCCCCCGGTGTGGTCCACACGAATGAACCACTGGTCGACGGCCCGGAAGATGATCGGCGACTTGGAGCGCCAGCAATGGGGATAGCTGTGGGAGTAATCATCCCGGCGCATCAGCGCTTCTTTTTCGGTCAGGAGCACCAACACGGCCTCGTTGGCTTCTGACTTGCCAGCCTTGGAGAGGGTGGATTTGCCCACCAGTGACTCCGGCAATTGCTGCTCGCGCGGCAGATCGGCGGTGGGGGTCAGACGGCCTTCATCGTCCACCGGGCAGTAAATCGCCAGACCGACGCTCAAGCCCAAATGGTAATCGTCCATGCCGTGACCCGGGGCGATGTGCACGAAGCCAGTACCGGTGGAGTCATCGACGAACTCGGCCGGGAACAACCGTCCGGTGCGCTCGCAGAAGGGGTGCTCATACTGGAGCGAAGCCAACTCTTCGGCCTGGGCGGTGCGGATAATCTGGTAGCCCTCCCACCCGCACTTCTCGCTCAAGCGGGCCAAGAGCGAATTGGCCACGAGGTAGGTGTTCCCCTCGGCAAACACGTACGAGTAGAAAAACTTCGGATTGAAGGCTACGGCCAGATTGGCGGGCAGGGTCCAGGGCGTGGTGGTCCAAACCACGACATAAGTGTTCGGCTCGCCGACCAAGCGGAATCGGACGAACACGCTCTGGCTGATGTGGTCTGCATACTCCACTTCGGCCTCCGCCAAGGCCGTCCGGAACGGGACGCTCCAGTACACGGGTTTCTTACCCCGGTAGACGAAGCCCTTCTCGACGACGTCGGCGAACTGCCGCAACTCATCGGCCTCATACTGCGGAGCGAGGGTCAGGTAGGGGTTGTTCCAGTCACCCAGAACACCCAGGCGCTGGAATTGTTGGCGCTGCAACTCAATGTATTTGCGGGCGTAGGCGTCGCAGGCCGTCCGGATCGTGGCCGCATCGGCATCGGACTTGCCTTGGGCGCGCAGTTCCTGAGTCACCTTCGACTCGATGGGCAGACCATGGCAGTCCCAGCCCGGAACGTAGGGCGTTTGGAAGCCACGCAGGGACTTCGATTTCAGGATCAGATCCTTGAGGATCTTGTTCAACGCCGTGCCAATATGCACATCGCCGTTGGCGAAGGGCGGGCCGTCATGCAGGACAAACCGGGGCGATTGCGCCCGGGCCGCCATGAGCTGCCCATAAAGGTCCGAGCTATACCATTGGGCCAGCCGTTGCGGCTCCCGCTGAACTAGGTTTGCCTGCATCGGAAACTCCGTCCGAGGCAGATTGAGGGAATTCTTGTAGTCCATCGCGGTTCCGTTGAAAGGCATTCAGCTTATCGATTCGTCAAATCTCGGGCAAAGGGGAATCCAGCAATCTCGCGGCCTCCGCGCGCGGGCTGAACGAACAGGGAACCGCATCGGGTGCAGCGGAGCGCGTGGGCGGTTCCGAGGGGTAAAACGGTTTCCGTGATGTCTTAACCACAGTATTCGGTTCCATGATGCCATGGGAGGAATCCATTCACGTGCTTGCCTTGGGCAGCAGGGGAATGCTCCTATCCCGTCGGTACTGACCGCCGTTTTGGGTTTTTCCATTCTCCCAAGGCCGTCTGAGCCTCCTGTATTGAACAGGGGTCTTCTGGCGGAGTTGGAGGGGTTAAGCCGTGGGTCCAGTCGAAGAAGACTCGATGGATTCGCAGAAAACAGCGGAGGTCGGTGCAGAAATTAATCCAATGGGCGGAAGGAATCGGCCGAATGAATCGGTTCGGATCCATAGAAGCCCAAAGAAAGCGGCCCGATGTCGGACATTTTCCCGAGGTGGACCAACAAAATACCGTTGATGGTCGGTGTGGCAGCGGCCGTGGTGCTGCCAACCGTGATCGCCGGGATCACCTATTACTTCACCCCGAAGTACACTCGCGTGGGTTACCAGCCCAAGCAGCCGGTGGCGTTCTCTCACGCCATCCACTCCGATCAGCTGGGGATCGACTGCCGCTATTGCCATAGCGACGTCGACAAGTCGTGGTTCTCCAACATCCCAGCCTCGGAGACGTGCATGCGCTGCCACTCCATTGTGGCTAAAGACTCCCCGAAGTTGAGTTTGGTTCGTGAGTCGTACTCCAGTGGCAAGCCCATTCCCTGGGTTCAGATCCACAAGACTCCCGATTACGTTTATTTTAACCACTCCGTTCACGTGAACCGCGGTATTTCCTGTGTGAAATGCCACGGTGAGATTCAGAAAATGGACGAAGTGTACCATGCCAAGCCCTTGTCGATGGGCTTCTGTCTGGAGTGCCATCGGGAGCCCGAGAAGCACATCCGGCCCAATGATCTTGTGACCAAGCTCGATTGGAACGGTGAATTCGACGGCAAGAAAGCCGTTCACGACTGGAAGGTCCAACCTGGCCAGAGCTGTTCCACCTGCCACCGCTGATGAAGACGATTCCCCCGATTTGCAACGAACCGGAGTCCGGTCCGAAGTACTGGCGTTCCCTAGAGCAGCTGGCTGACCAACCCGATTTCCGTCAGTGGATGGAGCGCGAGTTTCCGGCCGGTGCCAGCATCGCCCCGGATGGTGAAACCCGTCGCGACTGGATGAAGCTCATGTCTGCGAGCTTCCTCTTGGCCGGTCTGGGTGGCATGGGCACCGGGTGCCGTCGCCCCGAGGAGGAGTTGACGCCCTTTGCCAAGCAGCCTGAGGGCTACGTTTACGGAAAGGCTCAGTATTTCGCGACATCCATGCCTTTGCGGGGCAGCGCGGTCGCCCTGACGGTCAAGTCGAGCGACGGTCGCCCGACCAAGATCGAGGGCAATGCGCTGTTGCCTGGTGCCAATGGAGGCACCGATACCTTTGCTCAGGCGGCGATCCTGAATTTGTACGATCCCGATCGTGCCCACCGGCACACCCGGAGCGGCAACGACTGCAAGATCGAGGCCGTGCGTGATGCGTTGTCCGAAGTGGCGAAGGCGGCGGTCGCCAAACACGGTGAAGGTCTGGCGTTCTTGGTCGAGCGTTCATCCTCCCCGTCCCGTGCCCGTCTGCAGAAGCTCATTTCCGAGAAATACCCGAAATCGGCGTGGCACGCTTACGAGCCGGTTGATTTCAGCGGGACGGACGCCGCCTACTCTCAGGCCTGCGGCACACCGGTCCATGCTCTGGTTCACCTCGAAAAGGCGCGCCGGATCTTGTCGCTCGATTGTGACTTTATTGGTTCCGAACAAGATGCCCATCGCAGCATCCGCGGCTTCGCCCTGGGGCGGAAATCCGCCGATGACGGCATGAACCGGCTCTATGTGGTGGAGTCGATGATGTCCCTGACCGGTGGCAATGCTGACCATCGCCTTCGGGTCAAGCCGAGTGAGGTTCTGAAGGTCGCAGCCGCCGTGGCTGCCGAGCTCGGAGTCGCTGGAGTGGCATCCCCTTCGGGCGCGTTTTCGGCCTGGGCCGCAGCGGTGGCCAAGGATTTGAAGGAAGCGGGCAAGGCCGCGGTCGTGGTGGCCGGTTATTCCCAGCCTCCTGCGGTGCATGCGTTGGCAGCGGCTATCAACTCGGTGTTGGGTGCGGTGGGGTCCACGGTGACCTTGGTGCAACCGACCGAATCCGTTGCCCTGGGTATCCAAGAACTCACGGCCTCCCTGAGTGCGGGCAAGGTCTCGACCTTGGTCATTCTGGGTAGCAATCCCGCCTACAACGCGCCGGCCGATCTCCAGTTTGAGACGGTGGCCAAAAAAGCAGGCACGGTGATTCGCCTCGGTTACTACGAGGACGAGACGGCCGCCTTGGCGACCTGGCATCTGGCCGGAACCCACTTCCTCGAGTCTTGGGGCGATGCCCGCACGGCCGACGGCACTGTGGTCCCGGTTCAACCGTTGGTTGAACCGCTCTTTGGCGGCCTGACCGAGCTCGAAGTGCTGGCCCGTATCCTTGGCGAGTCGAAGGTGTCGCCCTATGACATCGTTCGCGAAACCCTGAAGGGTTTGGGCGCGACCGATGACGCCGCTTGGAAGCGTTTCTTGCACGATGGTTTCTTGACCGGGAGCGCATCCGAATTGGTCCGCCTCGGTCAACGTCTCGGCCGCCGCATCGGCTTTGGCGGCACATAAGCCCGTTTCTGGTGACATCGAAGTGGTGCTCCATCGCGATGGCTCGGTCGATGATGGCCGCTTTGCCAACAACGGCTGGCTCCAAGAGATGCCGGACTCGATCACCAAGGTGACTTGGGACAACGTGGTCATGATGTCCCAGAAGACCGCCAAGTCTCTGGGGTTGCCCACCAAACGTTCCGGCAAAATCCCTGAAGACTTGAGCCCGGCCGAGGCGGCCGACGCCAAGGACGGTCAGTACGATCAACCCGTGGTCAAGATCACCGTGGGTGGCCGCAGCGTCGAAGGTCCGGTCTGGATTCAGCCAGGGTTGGCAGATGGAACCGTCGCGCTGGCACTGGGTTACGGACGCCGAATCGTGGGTCGCGTGGGTCGTGGAGTGGGCTTCGATGCCTACAGCCTCTTCCAGTCGACCTCCCGCCATATCACGGCCGGCAAGGTGGAGAAGGTTTTCCGCAAGCATCGCTTGGCGGTGACCCAAGAACACGGCCTCATGGAAGGTCGTCCGGTCATTCGCGAGGCGCACCTCGAGGAGTTCAAGGCGCATCCCAAGTTCGCCCAGAACATGGATCTCGAGGCGCATTTCCCGGGTTACGTTCCCTACAAGGAAGAGACCGATGGACGCAACGCCGAGAAGCGTCCCCAAAACATTTACGAGCATCCCTACGATCAGAACCCGGAGACGGCTTCGAAGGTTCATCAGTGGGGCATGGTCATCGACCTGCAAACGTGCGTGGGCTGTTCTGCCTGCGTGGTGGCCTGTCAGAGCGAAAACAACATCCCCATCGTCGGTAAAGATCAGGTGGCCCGTGGCCGCGAGATGCACTGGATGCGCATCGATCGCTACTACAGTCACAATCCGGAGGTCGATGTGAACGCGGAGTTGGCCGCGGAGGATCCGCAAATGGCGATCCAACCGATGTTCTGCCAGCACTGCGAAGCAGCCCCCTGCGAGAGCGTCTGCCCGGTGAACGCGACTGTTCACGACGAAGAGGGCATTAATGGAATGGCCTACAACCGCTGCATTGGCACGCGGTACTGCGCCAACAATTGCCCGTATAAGGTTCGTCGCTTCAACTGGTTCGATTTCAACAAGCGCGAAAGCGACTACGGTGCGGCTCAAGACCAGCACTTGGTTAACACGGGCAACCTCTACAAGGGGCCGCTCGGGGTAAACCGCAACACCGAACCGGAGTGGGAGATCATTAAGTTGGTCAAGAATCCGGATGTCTCGGTCCGCATGCGTGGTGTGATGGAGAAGTGCACGCTGTGCGTGCAGCGTGTCCAGCAAGGCAAAATTGCCCAGAAGGTCAAGGCGGGGAACAGCGGTGACGTGGCCGTCCCCGATGGCGCGATCAAGACCGCCTGTCAACAGGCTTGCCCGGCTGACGCCATCGTCTTCGGCAACATGCTCGATGCCCACAGCGAGGTCGTAAAAGCCAAGGCCAGTCCCCGGAATTATTCGGTCCTCGGCTTCTTGGATACCCGTCCTCGAGTCACTTACTTGGCTCGCGTTCGTAATCCGAACCCGGTGATTCTGGACCTCGAGAAGCGCAAGACACCCGACAGTCAGCGCGACTACGAGCGTTTCCGTCACGAGTCCCCATTTCAAGAACACTCACATGGTCACGATGCCTCGCATCAATCCGCGACTCAGGCGGGGAAAGGAGCGGTCTAATGGCTAGCCCTGGAAAATCTGCCGCCGTCAAGGCACCTGAACCCCCGGCCGAACTGGTCCGCGAGTCGTTGGTTCTCAACAACCGCTCCCTCGGCTGGATCACCAATGCCATTGCCGGCGTTTGTGAGAAACCCATGCCGATGTGGTGGTGGCCAGCCTTCATCGTTTCGGTGGGCGGGATGCTCACCATGTTCTCCCTCATCGCCTACTTGGTCTCGACCGGTGTGGGTGTCTGGGGTCTGAATCATCCGGCCGCCTGGGCTTGGGATATCACCAACTTCGTGTTCTGGATCGGCATCGGCCACGCCGGAACTCTAATTTCAGCGGTGCTCTTCTTGCTCCGACAGAAATGGCGCACCTCGGTCAATCGGGCCGCAGAGGCCATGACCATCTTCGCGGTGGCTTGCGCGGGCATCTTCCCCGTATTCCATACCGGTCGCGTTTGGTTCGCTTTGTTGCCGGGCTATTTGTTCCCGGCGCCCAACGCCAACGAGATTTGGCCTCAGTTCCGCTCGCCGTTGCTGTGGGACGTGTTCGCGGTGTCCACTTACGGTACGGTCTCGCTGTTGTTCTGGTACGTGGGTCTCATCCCTGACTTGGCCACCTTGCGTGATCGTTCTAAAGGGGTGATGCGCCGTTTCTTCTACGGACTGTTCTCGCTCGGTTGGACCGGTTCCAACCGCCATTGGAGCAATTATGAGAAGGCCTACCTGCTCTTGGCCGGTCTGAGCACGCCGCTGGTGCTGTCGGTGCACTCCATCGTGTCGTTCGATTTCGCCGTCTCCGTCATTCCTGGATGGCACACCACCATCTTCCCGCCGTACTTCGTGGCCGGCGCGATTTTCTCGGGCTTCGGCATGGTGCTCACCTTGCTGATCCCGCTGCGTTCGCTCTTCAAGCTCGAAGACATCGTTACCCTTCGACACGTAGACCTCATGTGCAAGGTGCTCTTGGCCACCGGATCCATCGTTGGATACGCCTACGGCATGGA
This sequence comes from Verrucomicrobiota bacterium, assembly GCA_026397675.1. Lineage (GTDB taxonomy): Bacteria > Verrucomicrobiota > Verrucomicrobiia > Limisphaerales > UBA9464 > SXXZ01. The sequence continues at coordinate 4,775 of JAPLUH010000097.1, read as the reverse complement.
GTTCTTCATCGCTTGGTATGGCGGTAGCCCTTACGAGCTCTACGCCTTCAAGAACCGCGCCTTTGGTCCTTACTGGTGGAGTTATTGGGCCATGATCTCGTGCAACGTGATTAGCCCGCACTTCTTCTGGTTTAAGAAACTTCGCACCAGCGTGGTCTTCGTTTGGATCGTGTCCATCTTTGTGAACATCGGCATGTGGTTTGAGCGGTTCGTCATCATCGTGACCTCGCTCCACCGGGATTATCTCCCCTCGAGCTGGGGTTACTTCACCCCGAGCTGGGTCGACATAATGACCTTCGTCGGCAGCTTCGGTCTCTTCATGACGCTGTTCCTGTTGTTCATTCGCTTCCTGCCGGTCATCGCGATTAGCGAAGTCAAAGGCGTGACGCCTCAGGCGGATCCCCACCATCCGCTGGGTGGCGCCAAGGGACACCACTAATTCAAAGACCCCTGTCCATGAATTCCAATCGTTCCAAGCCGCACGGTCTTCTGGCCGAGTTCCACACGGCTGCGGATATCTTCGAAGCGGCGATGCGTTGCCGCGATGCCGGATTCACCCAGTGGGATGTGTACACCCCATTTCCGATCCACGGCATGGATGAAGCCATGGGGCTTCGCAAGTCGCCCGTGGGGTGGTTCACCTTCTGCGGTGGCTTCACCGGGTTTTTCACCGGGATGACCATGATCTGGTACATGAACAAGTTCGACTACCCTCTGGTGGTCGGCGGCAAGCCCCTCTTCACGCCGTTGTACGCGTTCCCGGTCAGTTACGAGATGACCATTCTGTTGAGTGCCTTCGGGACGCTCTTCGGCATGTTCTTCTTGAACCAATTGCCCAAGTTCTACAATCCGCTCTTTAAGAACGAGCGGTTCAAGAAATCGACGGATGATCGGTTCTTCCTCTGCATCGAGGCGACCGACCCGAAGTTTGGAATGGACGCGACCCGCACCTTCCTGACCGAAAAATGTCACGCTGCGGTCGTTGAACTCGTGGAGGACTGAATGCGCACCTTCCTGAAATACTTTTTCACCGCCTATGTTCTGGCGGTCGCCCTCGTGGTCGGAATCGCCGGCTTCCGTGGTTCCAAGAGCACCAAACCCCCGTTGGAGGTTTTCCCTGACATGGATCGACAGCCCAAGCTGCGTCCACAAACCACCACCAAGTTTGCCGCGTGGTCTGACGGGCAAACCTCGCGTCCCCATCCGGCTGGCACCGTGTCTCGTGAGTCAAACTGGGAAGACAATGCCTTCAACACCGGTCGCCAGGCGGGCACGGTGGTCGAAGTGATGCCCCTCGAGGTGACTGCTGCGGTGCTCAAGCGGGGGCAGGAACGCTATTCGATCTATTGCCAACCCTGTCACGGGGTTGTTGGTGATGGTAAGGGAATTACCAGCAAGTACGGAATGGGCAACACGGCCAGCTTGCATCAAGAGCGTCTGATCAAGACTCCGGACGGAGATATCTTTAACACCATCGGCAACGGCAAGAACACGATGATGGGCTACGCCTCGGCGATTCCTGTCGCCGATCGGTGGGCCGTGGTGGCCTATGTGCGGACGCTGCAACTGAGCCGTCTCGCCTCAGAATCTGAAATCCCGGCAGCAATCCTGCCCACCATCAAGTAAGGATCCATGAACGCATTTTCACGACAAACCAAGTCTTGGATGGCTCTGGGTGGGGTGGTGGCCGTTGCTACCATTGCCCTATTCGGCACCCTGCCTACCTTGGGCGCCGATGCCGGGTCTGCCGCCCATTCGGCTCAAGAAGCCGCGCACGCTTCGGCCAGCCACGGGACTGCCGATCATGCCCATGTGGCCGTTTCGGTCTTCTCCCTCAAGCAAATCGCTCACAGCTACCTCACGGCTTACATGTTCTGCCTGAGCCTGTGCGTGGGTTCTCTGTTCCTCACCCTGGCGCACCATTTGTTTGATGCCGGTTGGTCGGCCTCCATTCGTCGGGTGACCGAGACGGTCGCCAGCTTGCTCTTCCCCTGGATGCTCATCTTGGCACTGCCGATCATTGGCTTCGCTTGGACGGGCAACCTCCATGCGTGGTTCAAGATTAACCCAGCGGACGACCATGCGCTCGACGTCAAGAAGGTGCTCTTCAACCCAATGGCGTTCACCGTTATGGTGCCGACGCTCATCACGTTGTTGGGTCTCTTGGCCCGCCAGATCCGCGCGTGGTCCATTGCTCAAGATAAAGACGGTGCGGCCCATTGGACGAGCAAGTCTCGTAAGTTGTCCGCCGCCGGTATCTTTCTCTTCGCCTTTGGTGTGACGCTGCTGTGCTTCCTTTTGATGAAGTCGTTGCAGCATCAGTTCTTCAGCACGATGTACGGCGTGTACTACTTCGCGGGCAGTGTCTGGACCACGCTCATCACGTTGTATTTGTTGACGATGTGGTTGTCCCAACCGGGTCGCCCGCTCGAAAAAGTGTATTTCAAGCGCCAGCAGCAGGATTTAGCGGTGCTGTTTTTCGCCTTCACCGTTTTCTACGCCTACATCCACTTCTCACAGTACTTCCTCATCTGGAATGCCGCCCTTCCTGAAGAAACCTTCTGGTACGTTCGCCGTGAGGTGGGTTCCTGGAAGTGGGTCGGAATGATCATCCTCTTCGGGCACTTCTTCGTTCCGTTCTTGTTGCTGCTCAATCAAGACATCAAGCGCAACATGGCGGTGATGATTCCCGTCGGCGCTTGGGCTTGGCTCATGCAGTACATTGACATGACCTACAATGTGATGCCGGTCGTACATCCGGATGGCCTGCATCTCACACTGTGGGATCCAATCTTCTGGATCGGTATGTCGGTCCTGTTGGGTCGACTCTTCTGGTCCGAATATCAGAAGAACCCTCCGTATCCGCTCAAGGATCCGCGGCTCCAGGAAGCCATCGTCCACCACGAGGTGCCGGCTCCCGGTGCGTCTGCCGCCCACTAGAGAACCCCACTAGAGAACTAGAACCTTCCTGACATGAGTTCCTCGAATTGCTGTTCCCCAACGTCAAAGACGATTCTCGCCTATCTCGTCGGCGGGGTGGGTTCTTTCTTGATCATTGGCGCGCTGGCTTGGTTGGTGGTGCGAGAGCCCGTCTCCGCCATTGATGCCGAGCGGGTCGCCCAGCGAGTCAAGTTCCGCACCGAGGTGGAGGCAGCCAGTTCACCCAAGGTCTCGGGTTACGCCTTGGATACGGATGCCTTGGCCAAGGGCAACAAGGTCTATCACGTTCCAATTACTCGGGCTTTGGAGATCGCTGCTCAAGATTTCAAAGATCCCGCCGCCGGCCGCGCCAAGTTACTTCAGCGTCTGGAAGACAAGTCCAAGCAGCAGTCCTTTGAGTGAACCCATGCCGGTGATCGCATTCATCTTGTTAGGAAGCGTGGTACTGCTGCCCGCGGTCGCCTTGATGGCGTTGCGGTGGGCCGCCTCCTCGGGTCAGTTCCGCTGCCCGGACAAAGCGGCTCTGTTGCCGTTTGATGAAGTGGAGCCCGTGGGATTGGAAACCGACCGAATTTTGGGAGGAAACCGTCGTTGAGCATGATCAAACAGTCGCAAACGCTGCCGAACCCAACGCAGCGGGCTCAAACGCTGCGGGCTCTATTACCAGGTGATGCCGGTGCCGATGTCGGCAACAGGGCAGCGCTCTCTGAGATCGACGCCTCGTGTCGGGTGCCGGTGCTCTTCTTTTTCCTCAGTGGGTTGGCGTGGCTTTTGGCCGGCACCGTTTTGGCATTGGTGGCGAGTATCAAGCTCCACACCCCGGGTTTCTTGGCGAGCTGGGAATGGCTCACTTTTTCCAATGTCCGCACGGCTCACCTCAACACGGTCATTTACGGGTTCGCCTCGCAGATTTCTGTGGGTGTGACCATTTGGTTGATGTGCCGCCTGTGCCGCATTCCGCTGGTGGCTCCCGGTTTGGTCACCGTGGCCAACTTGTTCTACAATATTGGCGTCACAGTGGGCGTGGGCGGAATCCTGATCGGTGATTCCACGGCCATCGAGTGGTTGGAGATGCCGCGCTATGCGACCCCCATCCTCTTCATCAGCTACGCACTGATCGCGGTTTGGACGATTGTGACCTTCCGCTTGCGGGCTGAGCGTCACCTGTATGTTTCCCAGTGGTATCTTCTGGCCGCGGTTCTTTGGTTCCCGTGGCTCTACGGAACCGCGCAGGTGATGCTCCTCATCGAGCCGGTGCGGGGCGTGGTTCAGGCGGCCGTCAACTGGTGGTTCGCGCACAATGTGCTCGGACTGTGGTTCACGCCCATCGGTCTGGCCTCCATTTACTACTTCATTCCCAAGGTCATCGGTCGTCCGATTCACAGTTATTACCTCAGTGTCTTGGGCTTCTGGTCGTTGGCGCTGTTCTACAACTGGAATGGCATGCACCACCTGGTGGGAGGTCCGCTGCCCTCCTGGATGATTACTGTGAGCATCGTCGCCTCGGTCATGATGCTCATTCCCGTCATCACGGTGGCCATCAACCACCATTTCACGATGCTTGGTCATTTCGGGAAACTGAAACACAGTCCGACACTGAGATTCATGGTGTTCGGAGCGGTGTCTTACACGCTCGCCAGTCTTCAGGGTGTGGCCAGCGCGTTGCGCAGTGTCAGTGAGGTGACCCACTTCACCCATCACACTATTGCTCATGCCCATTTGGGAATGTACGCGTTCTTCAGCATGGTGATGTTCGGTGCGATGTACTACATCCTGCCGCGCATTACCCAGCGTGAGTGGCCCAGCGAACGTCTGATCTCGCTGCACTTCTGGGG